>CAZREY010000087.1:0-8813 GCA_964599015.1 uncultured Thiobacillus sp. | reverse complement strand
AGATCAAGTTCACCGAGCAGGGCGAGGTGCTGTTCTACAAGTACAACAACATGGAGACGGCCGCCTATGAGCTCACCATGGGGGTCACGGGCCTGATCAAGGCCAGCACCCACATGCTCCGGCCGGTAGCCCCTGACCGGGCCGAATATCTCGGGATCATGGACGAGGTCGCCCGCGTCGGCGAGGACCACTACCGCCAGCTCACGGAACGGACCGAGGGTTTCCTGGATTACTTCTACGAAGCCACCCCGGTGCGGGAAATCGGCCTCATGAACATCGGTTCCAGGCCTTCCCACCGCAAGGCCGGAGACCGTTCCAAGGGATCGGTGCGGGCCATCTCCTGGGTCTTCGCCTGGGGTCAGTCCCGCCACGCCATTCCGGCCTGGTTCGGCATCGGCGCCGCGCTTGCCGCATGGCGCAACGCCGACCCGGTGCGCCTGGCCAAGCTTCAGATCATGTACCGTGATTGGCCGTTCTTCCGCACCCTGCTTTCCAACGCCCAGATGGCCCTGGCCAAGACGGATCTGGGCCTGGCCGGGGAATACGCGGAACTCTGCCAGGATGGGGCCACGGCCAAACGGGTGTTCGATGTCATCCACGCGGAATTCAAGCGTTCACGCGCGGAAATCCTGGCCGCGGCGGACAGCCGTGCCCTGCTGGAGGAAAATCCTGGGCTGGCCATATCCCTGGCGAGCCGCAACCAGTACCTGGACCCCCTCAACTCCATCCAGGTGACGCTATTGCGCCGGATCCGGGAATTGCCGCCGGAAACCCAGGCGGAGAGCCCTTGGATGGAGCCGCTGCTGCGTTCCATCAACGCCATCGCGGCGGGCATGCGCAACACGGGATAAGACGCCCGCCTCCTGTTTCACGTGAAACCTGCGTCGGGGGGGCTTAGAATTCGCACCCCTGCGCATTATTAAAGCCTGGATTCCATGGATTTTCCGGAGGTCTTCGATGTGATTGTGGTGGGCGGCGGCCATGCCGGGACAGAGGCTGCCCTGGCCCCGGCGCGCATGGGCCTGAAGACCCTGCTGCTCACCCACAACATCGAGACCCTGGGTGCCATGTCCTGCAACCCGTCCATCGGCGGCATCGGCAAGGGCCACCTGGTGAAGGAGGTGGATGCCCTGGGCGGGGCCATGGCGCTGGCCACGGACGAGGCGGGCATCCAGTTCCGCATCCTCAACGCCTCCAAGGGCCCGGCGGTGCGGGCCACCCGCGCCCAGGCGGACCGGGTGCTGTACAAGCAGGCCATCCGCGCACGCCTGGAAAACCAGCCCAACCTGACCCTGTTCCAGCAGGCGGTGGACGACCTGATCCTGGAGGGCGATGCCGTGGCCGGGGTGCGCACCCAACTGGGCATCGTCTTCAAAGCCCGCTCCGTGGTGCTCACCACGGGCACCTTCCTGGCGGGACTGATCCATGTGGGCCTGGAGAAATTCCAGGCCGGCCGCATGGGGGATCCGCCCTCCGTGTCACTGGCCGCCCGCCTGCGGGAGCTGAACCTGCCAGTGGGCCGCCTCAAGACCGGCACCCCGCCCCGCATCGACGGGCGCAGCGTCGACTACTCGGTGATGACGGTACAGCCCGGGGATGAGCCGGTGCCGGTGTTTTCCTTTATTGGCAGGCGGGAGATGCACCCCCGCCAACTGCCCTGCTGGATTGCCCAGACCAATGCCCGCACCCACGAGATCATCCTGGCGGGCCTGGACCGCTCCCCCCTCTACACAGGGGTCATCGAGGGCGTGGGCCCCCGCTACTGCCCCTCCATCGAGGACAAGATCCACCGCTTCGCCGACAAGGCCAGCCACAACGTGTTCCTGGAGCCGGAAGGCCTGAACACCCACGAGATCTATCCCAACGGCATTTCCACCAGCCTGCCCTTCGACGTGCAGCTTGACCTGGTGCGCTCCATCCGGGGCCTGGAGAAGGCCCATATCCTGCGGCCGGGCTACGCCATCGAATACGACTACTACGACCCCCGGGGACTTAAGCCCAGCCTGGAGACAAAGGCCATCAAAGGCCTGTTCTTCGCCGGCCAGATCAACGGCACCACGGGCTACGAGGAGGCGGCGGCCCAGGGTCTGCTGGCGGGACTGAACGCCGGCTTGTTCGTACGAGACGCGCAAGCCTGGTGGCCTCGGCGGGACCAGGCCTACCTGGGCGTCATGGTGGATGACCTCACCACAAGGGGCGTGCTGGAGCCCTATCGCATGTTCACCAGCCGCGCCGAATATCGTCTGTCCCTGCGGGAGGACAATGCCGACGTCCGCCTGACGGAAAAAGGCCGCGAATTGGGCCTGGTGGACGATGCCCGTTGGGCCCGCTTCCAGGAAAAGCAGGAAGCCGTGGCGAGGGAGACCGAGCGCCTGAAGACCACCTGGGTCAACCCCGCCCTCCTCCCACCCGAGCAGGCCCGGGCGGTGCTCGGCAAGGCCATCGAACGGGAATACAACCTGTTCGACCTGCTGCGTCGGCCGGAGGTGGGCTATGCGGACATCCTCAGCCTGCCCGGTGGCGGTCCCGGCCTGGATGACGAGGAGGCCCGGGAGCAGGTGGAGATCGCCGCCAAGTACGCTGGCTACGTGGCCCGTCAGCAGGAAGAGGTGGAGCGGCAGCGTGCCCTGGAGGACCAGCCCCTGCCCGAGGACTTCGATTACATGGCCCTGGACAGTCTGTCCATCGAGGTGCGGCAGAAACTGAACGCAGCCCGCCCCGTCACCCTGGGCCAGGCCGCCCGGGTTTCCGGCGTGACGCCCGCCGCTGTGTCCGTGCTCATGGTGTATCTGAAGCGGGGCGAGTTGATGAAGAAGAGCGCAACGAAGAAAGACGCGGCATGATGCACCTGTCCGGACATCTCACCGAAGCCATCGCGGCCCTGGGGGTCGCGCTGGAACCCGGGCAGGAAGTGGCGTTGCTGGACTATCTGGCCCTGCTGGCGAAATGGAACCGCACCTATAATCTAACCGCCATTCACGAGCCGGAGCGCATGCTGACCCATCACGTGCTGGACAGCCTGGCGGTCCTGCCCCACATCGGCCCCGGGCCGCTGCTGGATGTGGGCAGCGGCGGCGGCCTACCGGGCATTCCTCTGGCCATTGCCCGCCCCGACCTGCAGGTGACACTGCTGGACGCCAGCCAGAAGAAATGTGGCTTCATGCAGCAGGCCGCCATCGAATTGAAACTGGACAGGATCCAGGTGGTGCACGGCCGGGTGGAAGATTTCCGGGTGGAAGGCGGATTTCCCCAGATCGTGTCCCGGGCCTTCAGCGAACTCAGGGAATTCGTGGATCTGACCCGGCATCTGCTGGCGGAAGGCGGGGAATGGTTGGCCATGAAGGGGCTGTATCCCCATGAGGAGGTGGCGCTCCTCAAGCATGCCCGCGTGAAGCGGGACATCAAGCTGCACGTGCCGGGACTGGAAGCGGATCGACATCTCATCGTTATGGAAGCGGAATAAACATGGCGCGCATCCTGGCCGTAACCAATCAGAAGGGTGGGGTCGGCAAGAC
Source organism: uncultured Thiobacillus sp. (assembly GCA_964599015.1). GTDB lineage: Bacteria > Pseudomonadota > Gammaproteobacteria > Burkholderiales > Thiobacillaceae > PFJX01. The sequence goes on along the minus strand of CAZREY010000087.1, from coordinate 5,298 downwards.
CACGTCCGCCGTCAACCTGGCGGCCTCCCTCGCCCACCTGGGCAAGCGCGTCCTGCTCATCGACATGGACCCCCAGGGCAACGCCACCACCGGCAGCGGCGTGGACAAGCAGCGTCTGGCCCACACGGTCTACCACCTGCTGCTGCGGGAGGCGCCCTTCTCGGCGGTGCGGGTGAGCGCCGCTTCGGGGGATTACGACGTGCTGCCCGCCAACCGGGACATGGCCGGCGCCGAGGTGGAACTGGTGCAGGCCGACGAGCGGGAATACCGCCTGAAGGAGGCGCTGGAGGCCGTCTCGGCGCAATACGACTACATCCTCATCGACTGCCCCCCGGCCCTCAATCTGCTCACGGTGAATGCGCTGACCGCCGCCCATGCGGTCATCATCCCCATGCAGTGCGAGTATTTCGCCATCGAGGGCCTGGCGGACCTGGTCAACACGGTGAAGAAGATCAAGGCCCGCCTGAATCCGGGTCTGGTCATCGACGGCGTGGTAAGGGTGATGTTCGACAACCGCAACACCCTGGCCCAGCACGTGTCGGACCAGCTCAAGGCCCACTTCGGCGCCAAGGTGTTCGACACCGTGGTGCCCCGCAACGTGCGTCTGGCCGAGGCCCCAAGCCACGGTCTCTCCGCCCTGCATTACGACAAGGGTTCCAAGGGCGCCCAGGCCTACCTGCAGATGGCGGGTGAATTGATCGAGAAACAGCAAGCGGCACCAGGAGGAAACCGGCATGGCTAAGTTGAAAGGATTGGGGCGCGGTCTGGACGCCCTGTTGGGCGAAGGGGAAACCCCCGAGGGTGAGCGCTTGCTTACATTACCGGTCGAGAGCCTGGTCCCGGGCAAGTACCAGCCGCGTACCCACATGGATACAGAGGCCCTGGCGGAACTGGCCGAATCCATCCGTTCCCAGGGCCTGATGCAACCCATTCTGGCCCGTGCCGTGCCGGGCGGACGCTATGAGATCATCGCCGGCGAGAGGCGCTGGCGGGCCAGCCAGCTGGCCGGCCTGAAGGAAGTGACCGTGCTGGTGCGGGAAGTGCCCGACGACGCGGCCCTGAAGATGGCCCTCATCGAGAACATCCAGCGGGAAAATCTCAACCCCCTGGAAGAGGCCCAGGGACTGCACCGCCTCATCCAGGAATTCAGCATGACCCACCAGAGCGCGGCCGAGTCCGTGGGCCGTTCCCGGGTGGCGGTGACCAACTTGCTTCGGCTGCTGCAATTGGCCAAGCCGGTCCAGGCCCTGCTCATGGGCGGCGATCTGGACATGGGCCACGCCCGCGCCCTCCTCCCCCTGACCCATTCCAAGCAGGTGGATGCCGCCCACGAGATCGCACGCCGCGGCCTGTCGGTGCGGGAGGCGGAACGCCTGGCCACGCGCATGCTCAAGCCGGCAACCAGTGCACCGGTGCAGCGGGACAGGGATGTGGTGCGCCTGGAGGAGGAACTGTCGGAGCGTCTGGCGGCCAGTGTGCACATCCGGGCCAACCGCAAGGGCGCGGGTCGCCTGACCATCGAGTTCTCCAGCCTGGAACAGCTGGACGGCCTACTGGGACGTATCAATTGAAGGTCCGTTGTCAATAGGCCTAATTCATCAAAGGCTTTGATGATTGTATTAACCACCCTAATTGAAATATAATCTTCCGCTAATGTTTTTTGCCTTGGCGGGCCAAGGCACGGCCGTGCTGGCAATGGCCCTGGCGGCCTGGATGCTCTGGGATTTGCGGTTCTGGCCGTTCGTGTATGGTGGCATGGTGGCGATGGTCAATGCCGGCCTGCTGGCCTGGCGCTGGAAACAGGGCCTGCGCCAGTACCACTGCGACGGCCCCAGGCATCTGAAGAGTTTTCACCGTTCCTTCAAGGAGCGGTTTTTTGTTGTCGTATTGTTGTTGGCGGCGGGGTTTGCGTATGGGTTCCTGGAGCCCGGTTTTCAGCCCTTGGCCATGTTGAGTGGATTTGTCGTGGGGCAGCTGGCGTGGGTGATCTCGACCGCGGCCCTGAAAACGGAATAACAGGTTACGAGCTATGTCCGCGGAAGCGCACTCCTCGACGGAATACATCAAGCATCACCTGCAGAACCTGACCTATGGTCAGTTGCCCGCCGGCTATCAGCGCGCCGATGGCGAGGTCCTCCAGCACAGTACCTGGACCCTGGCCCATTCGCCGCAAGAGGCCAAGGACATGGGCTTCATGGCCATCAACCTTGACACCATGGGCTTCTCCATCGTCCTGGGCGTCCTCTTCCTGTTCTTCTTCCGGCTGGCCGCGAAGACCGCGGTGACCGGCGTGCCCGGCGGCCTGCAGAATTTCGTGGAATGGGTGATCGAATTCGTCGATTCCAGCGTCAAGGGCTCCTTCACCGCCCGCAATCCCCTGGTGGCGCCCCTGGCCCTGACCATCTTCATCTGGATATTCCTGATGAACCTGATGGACCTGCTTCCCATCGACTGGATCCCCGGGCTGGCCACCCTGCTGGGCCTGCCCTACATGAAGATCGTGGCCTCCACCGATCCCAATGCCACCTTCGGCATGTCCCTCACCGTATTCGCCCTGGTGCTGTACTACAGCGTCAAGATGAAGGGCGTGGGGGGCTTCCTGGGCGAGCTCACCCTGCAGCCCTTCGGCAAGTGGGGCATGCCCGCCAACCTGCTGCTGGAAGGCGTCAACCTCATCGCCAAGCCCGTCTCCCTGGCCTTGCGACTCTTCGGCAACATGTACGCCGGCGAGATGATCTTCATCCTCATCGCCATCATGTTCTCCGGCGGCGCCGTGCTGGCGCTGACGGGCGGTGTGCTGCAATGGGCGTGGGCCGTGTTCCACATCCTGATCATTACGTTGCAGGCCTTTATTTTCATGACGCTGACCATCGTCTACCTGGACATGGCGCATCAGGAACACCACTGATTTTGTTCAATTTGAATCGTTGAATCGTCTCTAGGAGAAAACCATGACTGAAGTTCAAGCTCTGCTGTTCATCGCCGGCGCCATCATGATGGGCCTGGGCGCCCTGGGTGCCTCCGTGGGCATCGGCATCCTCGGCGGCCGTTTCCTGGAAGGCGCCGCCCGCCAGCCCGAACTGATCCCCATGCTGCGTACCCAGTTCTTCATCGTCATGGGTCTGGTGGACGCCGTGCCCATGATCGCCGTCGGTCTGGCCATGTACGTGCTCTTCGCGGTCGCCGCCTAATCCGCGCGTAAAAGAATGAACCTGCGAGAGGACCGGTCATGTACATGAATATGACCCTGATCGGGCAGTCCATCACGTTTGCCGTCTTCGTGTGGTTCTGCATGAAGTTCGTGTGGCCTCCCATCGTCAACGCGCTGGAGGCTCGCAAGAAGCAGATCGCCGACGGCCTTGCCGCCGCCGACCGCGGCAAGCACGAGCTGGAACTGGCCGCAAAGCGGGCCAGCGAGAGCCTGCACGAGGCCAAGCAGAAATCTGCCGACATCATCGCCCAGGCCGAGAAGCGCGCCGTGCAGTTGATCGACGAGGCCAAGAATGCCGCCAAGGAAGAGGGCGACCGCATGATCGCCGCCGCCAGGGCGGAGATCGAGCAGGAAAGCCATCGCGCCCGGGAAGCCCTGCGCGCCGATGTGGCGGCCCTGGTGGTGGCCGGCGCCGGCAAGATCCTGCGCCGCGAAGTGAATCCCCAGGCCCACGCGGACCTGCTGGAAGCCATCAAGAACGAGCTGTGAGCGGGGCTGACGAGACATGGAACGCGCGACCCTAGCCCGCCCCTACGCCGAAGCCCTGGCCAAGCTGGCGGCCGAGGCCCAAGCCTGGGGCCCCTGGTCCGACCGCCTGGCCCTGCTGGCCGCCGTGGCCGGCGACGAGCAGATCCAGGCCCTGGCCGGCAACCCCGCGGTGGACACCGGCCGGGTGGCCGACGTGGTGCTGGCCGTGTGCGGCGACAAGCTGGGGGCGGAAGGCGCCAACCTTGTGCGCCTGCTGGCCGAGAACAAGCGGCTGGCCCTGGCGCCCGAGATCGCGGCCCAGTTCCAGGTCCTCAAGGCCGCCCAGGAAGGCGAGCTCACCGCCCACGTCACCAGCGCCTATGAACTGACCGAGGCGCAGATGGCCGGCCTGGTGGCGAAACTGGAAACCAAATTCGGACGCAAGATCAAAGCCACCCAGTCCATGGATGCCGAACTCATCGGCGGCGTGGTCATCCAGGTGGGCGACGAAGTGATGGATGCGTCGGTGCGCGGCGGGCTCGAGAGCCTTGGCGTCACCCTGAAAGCTTGATTAGAGAATCGGAGTAGCTATGCAACTCAACCCGTCTGAAATCAGCGAGCTGATCAAGAACCGGATCCAGAACATGGAGTCCGGCTCCGAGCTGCGCACCCAGGGGACCGTGGTCTCCGTCACCGACGGCATCGTCCGCATCCACGGCCTGGCCGACGTGATGCAGGGCGAAATGCTGGAATTCCCCGGCAACACCATGGGCATGGCCCTGAACCTGGAGCGAGACTCCGTGGGCGCCGTGGTGCTGGGCGAATACGAACACATCTCCGAGGGCGACACGGTCAAGTGCACCGGCCGCATCCTGGAGGTGCCCGTGGGCGAAGCCCTCCTGGGTCGCGTGGTGAACGCCCTGGGCCAGCCCATCGACGGCAAGGGCCCGGCCAACACCAGCGCCACCTCCCCCATCGAGAAGATCGCCCCCGGCGTCATCGCCCGCCAGTCCGTGGCCCAGCCCATGCAGACCGGCCTCAAGTCCGTGGACGCCATGGTGCCCATCGGCCGCGGCCAGCGGGAACTGATCATCGGCGACCGCCAGACCGGCAAGACCGCCGTGGCCATTGACACCATCATCAACCAGAAGGGCACCGGCATCCTGTGCATCTACGTGGCGGTGGGCCAGAAGGCATCAAGCATCGCCAACGTGGTGCGCAAGCTGGAAGAGCACGGCGCCATGGCTCACACCATCGTCGTGGCCGCCACCTCCTCCGACCCGGCCGCCATGCAGTTCATCGCCCCCTACGCCGGCTGCACCATGGGCGAGTACTTCCGCGACACCGGCCGCGATGCCCTGATCGTTTATGACGACCTCACCAAGCAGGCCTGGGCCTATCGCCAGATCTCCCTGCTGCTGCGCCGTCCCCCGGGCCGTGAAGCCTACCCCGGCGACGTGTTCTACCTGCACTCCCGCCTGCTGGAGCGCTCCGCCCGGGTCAACGCCGACTACGTGGAGAAGCTGACCAACGGCGCCGTGAAGGGCCAGACCGGCTCCCTCACCGCCCTGCCCATCATCGAAACCCAGGCCGGCGACGTGTCCGCCTTCGTGCCGACC
>CAZREY010000086.1:7229-8883 GCA_964599015.1 uncultured Thiobacillus sp. | reverse complement strand
CGGGCGGAGATGCCCAGCAGGTTCTGTACGTGGTGGGCCACCTCATGGCCCACCACGTAGGCCTGGGCGAAATCCCCCGGGGCGCCGAAGCGGGTCTTCAGCTCGTTGAAGAATTCCAGGTCGATGTAGACCTTGCGGTCGCCGGGGCAGTAGAACGGGCCCATGGCGGCCTGGCCGGTGCCGCAGGCGGTGGGGGTGCTGCCGCTGAACAGCACCAGTTTGGGGTCCGCGTACGCCTGCCCTGACTGGGCAAAGATCCCCCGCCAGGTATCCTCCGTGTCCCCCAGCACATGGGCCACGAACTGGGCGGCCTCGTCCTCGGCAGGAGGCGGGGGGGCGGTCTGGACGGTGTCGGGGCCCTGGAGGCCTCCGGCCAGGTTCAGCACCACGCCCGGGTCCACCCCCAGCAGCATGGCCACCAGGGCCAGGACGAGGGCGCCGATGCCGATGCCCTTGCCTCCAAGACCGCCGCCCCGGCCGCGGCGGTCATCCACGTTGTCGCTGGCGCGACTGCGCCGCCAACGCATGGACGTCAGCCGAACAGCTTGCCGGCCAGGGCGGACAGGCCCTGCTCCAGCAACTCGCTGCTGTTGGCGTTGTCCGGCAGCCTGCCGTCGGGCGTGAGCTGATTGACCACCTCGGGCAGGTATTGGGCCAGGTTGCCGCCCAGGCCCTGGGGGTCCACGCCGAACCGTTCGGCCAGCTCGGCCAGGGGGCCGCTGCCCAAGGCCTGGCCCAGCTGCTCGGCGCTCACCGGCAGGTTGTCGCCCCGGCCCACCCAGGAGGCTGCCTCCTGGCCCAGGCCGTTGCGGGTGAGCGTGTCCACCAGGCCGCCCAGGCCGCCGTTCTGCTGCACCAGGCCCATGACCAGCCGCAGGATGGGATTGTCGCCGCCCTGGGCGCCGCCCGCGTTGCCCAGGTTGTTCAGCACGCCGCCGATGACACCGTCCAGTAAGCCCATGATGATTCCTCCGCGTTGTGGGTCAAGGATGCTTCAATCTACGCCATGGGCCCAAGTCGCGCATGTGGGGTAAATCACCCTGAGGCATATAAGAATCTGGCAAAGTACTGTTGTTCCGGTGTTGGAGGTTCCGTCATGTCCAAGCATCTTCCCCGCTCCTTTGAAGGCGCCCTGTCGCGCCGTGATTTCCTTTGGCTCCTGGGGGCCGCCGGCTCCACCGTGGCGCTGCCACCCCTGCTGACAGGCTGCGCCGTGGATCCGGTGACCGGCCAGAAGACCCTGGTGGGCCTGTCGGAGGAACAGGAGATGAGCCTGGACAAGCGCCAGTCGCCCCAGCAGTTTTCCGCCGACCTGGGGGCGGTGCAGGACCCGGACCTGAACCGCTACGTGCAGGGCGTGGGCAGCACCCTGTGGAGCAAGTCCCACCGGCCCAAGATGCCCTATTCGGCCCGGGTGCTGAACGCCAACTACGTCAACGCCTACACCTTCCCGGGGGGCAGCATGGGCGTGACCCGGGGCATCATGCTGGAGATGCAGAGCGAGGACGAGCTGGCCGCCCTCATGGGCCATGAGATCGGCCATGTGAACGCCCGCCACGCGGCGGAGCGGGCCGGCAAGGAGATGCTGGCCAACATCGGCCTGGTGGCCGCCAGCGTGGCCCCCAGGAAGACGTGCACGTAGGTGGACTGGTCC
>CAZREY010000086.1:0-7219 GCA_964599015.1 uncultured Thiobacillus sp. | reverse complement strand
TGGCCAGCGCCGAGAACGGCCAGCAGTACCTGCCCCTTCTCCAGCCCCTGGGCCAGATCGGCGCCTCCGCCCTCCTGGCCAAGTACAGCCGGGACAACGAACGGGAGGCGGACAGCCTGGGCATGGACTACATGGTGGCGGGCGGCTACAACCCGGACGGTATGGTGGGGCTCATGGGCCTGCTGCGCAGCGAGGCCCAACAGAAGCCCGGCCTGCTGGAGACCATGTTCTCCTCCCATCCCATGAGCGAAGAGCGCTACCAGACGGCACGCCAGACGGCGGAGAAGAAGTACGCCGCCCAGCGAAGCCGGTCGCCGAAGCGGGAGCGCTACATGGACTACACGGCCGGTCTGCGCCGCATCCAGCCCACCGTGGAGGCCTGCCAGAAGGGCGAGGCCCTGATGGCCAAGAAGCAACTGCCCCAGGCGGAGGAGCAGTTCGGCCTGGCCTTGCGCCACACCCGGGACGATTACGCCGCCAACGTGCTCATGGCCAAGGCCCTGATGGCCCAGAAAAAGACCCGGGAGGCGGATACTTACCTGGCAGCGGCCAAATCCCTCTATCCGGGCGAGGCCCAGGCGGTGAATCTATCCGGTTTGGCCAAGCTGGCCCTGCGGCAGCCAGAGGCCGCCCTGGCGGAGTTCCAGGCCTATGACCGCCTGCTGCCCGGCAACCCCTCCACCCTGTTCTTCATGGGCGCCGCCAGCGAGAACATGGGCAAACGCCGGGAGGCGGCCAACTTCTACTACCGCTATCTGCAAACCGGCGCCCAGGGCGGTGAGGCCAAATTCGCCGTCAACCGCCTGCGGGACTGGAAAGTCATCCAATGACTGTTCACTGCTTGCGCACCGGCTGCCGGGCGTAGAACGTCGCCAGATTGGCGACATCGCTGTCGTTCAGCTCGCCCGTCTGGAAGGCCTGCATCATGGACTGGTGCATGGTGCCGCTGGTCTGCAAGGCCTTGATGCGGCTGATGATGTACTCCGGGTTCTGGCCGGCCAGCCGGGGTACTTTCGCATCCAGGGGATTGCCGTCGTAGCCGTGGCAATAGGCGCAAAAGAAGGACTTCCTGGCACCCGCGTCGTAATCCCCCCCGGCCCGGGCCGTACCGCTCCACAGGGCCAGCAGGGCCAGCACCAGCACGGTGAGAATCTCTTTCAGGACTGCGCGCTTTTTCATGGTCCACACCCCTCCCAGTGATTGAAACAACTCGGGAAAATCGACGCTGCCATTTCAGGATAGCCCTTGTATTCCAGGCATCCTCCCTTTTCACTATTAACGGCGAAACCATGATCGGCAAACGGACCAACCTCGGCGTCTTGAACCGGTATCACGTCTGAAATATCTTCCCCGCCACGCCAGCCGGCCACGCCATGGCCGGCATGATCCCGCGGGCCGGTGACGAGAGAGGGCGTGACGGGGCATGCCCGGAGGGCCGGGCATGGGGAGGAGGGCGGTCAGGCGACCCGGAAGCGGGTGACCGAATTGCTCAGGGCGGCGGAAATGTTGTTCAGTTCGGTGGCGTCCCGTTTGGTGGAACTGGCCGCCACGGTGCCGGTATGGGCCATCTGCGAAATCTGCTCGATGTTGCGGGCGATCTCGGATGCGGCGCTGCTTTGCTCGCTCAAGGCATGGGCGATGCTGGCCACCATGTCGTGAACTCCGCTGACTTCCCGGCTGATGGTGTCGATGGAGCCGCCGGCGTCGCTGGCCAGCTGCACGCCATGGGAGGCCTTGTTCACTGCCTCCGTGATGCTTCGCAGGGCGGAATCCTTGCTGCCCTGCATCTCCTCCATGGTGCGGGAGATGTCTTCCGTGGCCTGGGTGGTGCGTTCCGCCAGCTTGCGCACCTCGTCCGCCACCACGGCGAAGCCCCGGCCCTGCTCCCCGGCCCGGGCCGCCTCGATGGCGGCGTTGAGGGCCAGCAGATTGGTCTGGTCGGCGATGTCCTTGATGAGCCCCACCACTTTGGCGACGCTGTCGAACTGGTTGCCCAGGTTGTCCATGTTGCCCGCCAGGGTGCTGATGGAACCGGCGATGTTCTGGATTTCGGCGATGGCGGATTTGACCACCTCTGCCCCGTCGCTGGAGGCCTGGCCGCTGCGGCCCGCCATCTGCTTGGCTTCCTCGGCCGTGTCCGACAGGTGGTTGATGGAAACCGTGAGCTCCTCGATGGTGGCGGCAATGCCGCGGGTGGCCTCGCTCTGGCGCTCCATGGAGTCATCCACCTGGCGGGCATTGGCGGTCAGCTCGCCGGCCATGCGGGACACCACGTTGGAACTGTCGTTTACTCGGGCCAGGGTATCCACCAGGTGGCCCTGCATTTCCACCACCTTGGCCAGCAGGGGCATTTTCCCCAGTTGTTCCGGGGCCACTTTGCGGGTCAGGTCGCCGGCGCCGATGTGCTCGGCCAGCATGGCCACATGGGCGCTTTCCAGGGCCTGGGTGCGCAGGCTCTGGGCCATGTAGATCAACACCCCGGCTTCAACGACCACGTAGGCCGCATGGAGCAGGATGATGGGCAGGCTGGGCCCGTCGATCAGCACATAGACCCCCATCCCGGCGGCCTGCATGTAATTGAAGGCCAGGTGATGCACGGCGATGACCGCGGCCGCGGCGACGATGGGGCGCCAGTCCCGGTAGTAGAGCAGGAAGGCGAGCAGCACGAAAATGCCGAAGTGGGCCTCGATCTGGCCCCGGGTCTGCTGGATGACCAGGGCGGAAAAGATCATGAAGGCGCTGGCCATCGCCAGGCTTGAAACCAGGGACCCCGGCGACGCGCGGTACAGGGCATAGGGCACCAGCAGGGCGGGCAGGCCCACCGCCAGGGCGACTACCCAGGTGCCGGTGAAGGCGGCAACACCCAGGGCAACGGCAAGGTGGGCGGCCAGCGCGATCAGCATCAGCCTGTCAGCGGCCACACGCCCGGCGTGCAGGGCCAATTCATCGTTGTTGGTCAAGGCTTGTGTCATTCATCTCACCCGGCAGACATATGTGGAAAGGAAGGGGTCGTTGGCCAGATGCCAGCCAAGTACGCCCCCGCTGTACAACAGCCAAGCCACGAACAAGCTCCAGACCAGGCCGTTGCCGCGTCCCGGTTGGCCGGGATTGCGTGATGGGGTCGTGGGATCGGATCGTGTCAATGGATTCCCCTAGGTCATTGTTCGGTATCTTTATCGACCTTCGGGGATGGAAACTTTAGCGGTTGCCAGGCCGGAAAATCCGGCAAGTCCCACCTTCACACCCGCCAGACGGGTGGCGTATTCCAGGGCCGGGCGCGGGCCGGCACCCGATGCCAGTGCATGGATCATGCCGGCGTTGAACACGTCGCCGGCACCCACCGTGTCCACCACCCGGGGCGGCACGAAGGCGGGGCACTGATGCACGGGGCCTCCCGCCTCCATGGCCCAGGCCCCTCCCTCGCCCCAGGTGCAGGTGATCATGGCCCGGCCGGCATGCCCGGCCAGGTCAGCCATGAGGGAGGGGGCGTCGGTGAAGCCCTTCGCGCGGGCATAAGCCCGGCAGGACAGCACCAGATCGGCCCGGGCCGCGAGGTCTTCGATACCCGGGCGATCCTTCTCGATCTCCACCGAGATCCGCCCGCTCCAGCCGCTCTCCTCCAGGTGGGCCATCATCCGGGCGGTCTCCGCCACGTTGCGGCCTTCGAAGTGGATCCAGCCGTAACGGTGCGGGGGCAGGGCGCGGAAGTCCGCGAACTTCAGCTCCGCCAGGTTCCGATGGTGCACGATGGTGCGGGAGCCGTTGGCCGTGTGGAGCAGGATGGTGGACACCGGCGTGCATCCGGCGGGGGCGGTCAGCAGATGCCCTGTTCCGACCCCCGCCTCCGCTAGGAGCAGGCGCAGTTCGTCCGCCTCCGGGTCCGGGGCCAGGGTGGCCAGCAGGTCGACGGCATTCCCCAGGCCAGCCAGCACCCGGGCCGTGTTGGCGGCATTGCCCCCCAGGTCGGCGTGCCGGGACCGGGCCCGCATTTCCTCATCCTCGTGGGGGAAATGATCCACCCCCAGGATGATGTCCAGCACCGCGTTGCCGACGATGAGGAGGGAAGGCTTCGTGGCCATTGCGGCGTGCTCGGCTTTGGTTCAGCGCCGGGCTTGCTCTTCCGCCCCCAGTTCCCTGAGCTTGTCGATGCCCCGCAGCAGGGCCGGGTCTTCCCGGTCCAGGGGATACACCATGTAGGCGGGCAGGAGGATGAGGGGGCTTTCGTCCATGCGCCACAGCCGGCCTTGGTTGAGGAGGGTCCGCACCATGCGTTCCGGGAAGTAGCCGGAGCCGCCGCTGGACAGGATGAGCTGCATGCCCAGCCAGCCGATGTTGGCGACGCGGGCGGAGGTGTCCAGGCCGGGAAAGCGGGCGCCGAACTGGATGTGGAACTCCGCGCCCCAGTCCACGTGGATGTAGCCCGGGTCCGGCCAGGGGCGGGCGGGGTCGCTGGTGACCAGGACCAGGGATTCGTCGAACAGCCGCTCCACCGCCAGGGCCGGGCGGTGTTCCGGCGTGTACATCACGCCGATGTCGATGGTGCCTTGGGACAGGCCCTGCATCATGCCTTCCTCGAAGCCGATCTCCAGGCAAAGGGAGACGTCGGGCACGGACTGGCGCATCCAATGGGCCCAGCGGGGCAGGAAGTCCTCCCACAGGGCGATGCGTCCGCTCAGGGTAAGGCTGGCGCTGAAACCGCTGGGCAGGCTCACCTCGTGACGGGCCTGCTCCAGGGTGCGCACCAGGGCCTTGGCGTGGCGCAGGAAACGCTGACCGGCGGGCGTCAGTTCGGCGCCGCCCCGGCCGCGGCGGAACAGGCGCGCGCCCATCTGGGATTCCAGGGTCTGAATACGGGCGCTGACCGTGGACTGGGTGACGTGCAGGCGCTCGGCCGCGGCGACAAAGTTGCCGGCGGCGGCCACGGCCAGGAAGGTGCGGGCGAGTTCGGTATCCATGGAGTATGTATCGATATATTCGATAATAAGCAGTAAAAATAATCGTTATAAGAATATAAGCAAACTCTATAAACTGAATTCACACCCACCTGACGGAGGCAATCATCATGAACATGGCAAGCGATGTGGCCCTGGCCCTGCCCGAGCGCGATGACGAAGGCTACCTGATGGATCCGGCGGACTGGAACGAGAGTGTGGCGATCGCCCTCGCGGATAGCGAGAACATCCTCCTCAACGAGGATTACTGGGATGTACTGCGCTTCATGCGCGAATTTTACGAGGAGCACCAGATCGCCCCCGATGCCCGCTACGTGATCAAGCATCTTACCCAGCGGTGGGGCGGCGAGGCTCGCAAGAAACTGTTCGAGCTGTTCCCCTACGGTTATGTGAAGCAGGCCTGCAAGATTGCCGGCATGCGCCGTCCCCGCGCCTGGAGCACGGGCTGAGGAATACCGGGCCGAAGACTCTCTTGGCTTGCGTTTTCGACATGGATGTTTGAAGAGACTGCATGGGTATACGGCAATTGTGGACACGCTGGGTGGGGGATGATCCCCACCCGGCAAGTCATGGTGAAAAGTTTCTTTCGGCCTTGGGCGCATTCCTCGGCATCCTGGGCGTGGAGATGGTGGCGGGGGGCGTCCTGGATAGCTGGGGCACGGCACTGGTGGTCTCGTCCATGGGCTCATCAGCAGTGCTGCTGTTCGCGGTACCCCACAGTCCCATGTCCCAACCCTGGCCTGTCATCGGCGGGCACCTGATATCCGCCGCCGTCGGCATGACATGCGCGCTGTTCATATCGGACATCGTCGTCGCGGCCTCCCTGGCGGTGTCGCTTTCCATCTGGGCCATGTACTACACCCGCAGCCTGCATGCTCCCGGAGGAGCCACGGCCTTGGCGACGGTACTGGGCGGCTCCTCGCTGCATGCCCTGGGCTATGCCTTCCTGGTCACCCCCGTGCTGATCAACGTGCTGGTGCTGCTGAGCGTGGCCATGCTGTTCAACGCCCCCTTCCTGCACCGCCGCTATCCTCTCTGGCTCGCGAAACTGGGACCCACGGGGGAAGAGGGCATGGACCGGGGCCAGATGGGCGAGAAGCTCATGATCGCCCACAGCGACCTGGTCTATGCCCTCTCCCAGATGGATACCTTCATCGACGTATCCGAGTCGGACCTGGTGCGCATCTATGAACTCGCCACCCGGCACGCCCAGGTGCCGGTTCCAGTTCCCGCGCAGGCCCTGGCGGCCGGCGCGCCAGCCCACCCGTAGCCGTCCCGATGCTTGACCCGGCGTGCTACAGCCGGTCGCGGAAAGCGCGGTCCAGGTGGTCCACAAGGTCGCTTTCGAACGGGAAGCGGTCCGCGTTGCGTGGCGACAGTTGACGCACCTCCCGCCTTGAGGTGCCGTCCCCGCAGTCGTGGATCAGCAGGGTCATCTCCGGCCAGTAGGCGCTCTCCACACGGGAAATCACCACCGTGGGCTGGGCCACGGTAAACACGGCCAGGGTGTTGAAGCCACCGCTCGCGCAGCGGCGCTGGCGCGTGGTCTGATCGTCCATCAGGGGGGCGACGGCCGCCGGATCGCCCAGGGTCTCCACCTTGGCGTCCCGGACCACGCGGCGCAGCCGTTCCATTCCCCGCTGGGCCAGCTTGAGGCTGTATGCCGATTCCTTTTCGTTTTCCCAGAAGCCTTTCCCGCTATTGGGCACGCCCCGGGCGGCCACCAGATAGGTGGGTGCCGGCGGCGGTGCCGTATGGGCTGGAACGGCGGCGGCCGGTATTGGTTCCGTGGCCGGGCTGGATGGCGCTGTCGGAGGTTTGACCGCCGGGGAGAGGACTGGCCGCGCCGGCTTGGGTGCCTCGGCCAGGCCCACCTGCCGTGAGGGTTGCGGGAGAGGGGGTGCCGCCTTCGCCACGGACGGAGGCACGGAGGCCGGGGCTTTTTCGGCGGCGGCAGGTTCGGATGGAGCCACCCGCTCGGCGCTGTTCTCCCGATAGGGGGCCTTCGGTTCGGCTGGGGAAGGAGACGGGCGCTTTTCGGCGACTTCAGACTGCCCCGGCGGCGATGGCTCCGGCCGCAATTGCTCCGGCAGGAGTCGGGGGGCCAGCATGAGGCCCACGCCGGCCAGGATCAGGATGAGGGAAGGATTGGTGACATCCAGCTTGATGCCGAAGGCTTCCACCTTGCTGGCCTTGTCCGTCATCTTGCCGCTGGCGAACAGGTAGACGCCCACCAGCGTCAGCAGGGCCCCAATGATCATCAGCAC
>CAZREY010000085.1:0-8903 GCA_964599015.1 uncultured Thiobacillus sp. | reverse complement strand
GCCACGTCAGGGGGTGATGGGGAATGGAGGATGAGTGATGGGGAAAAACCTTAAACCCGGGGGCGCCCCATCGCCCATTCCCCATCCCCCGTTCCACCAAGCCATCGGCCTGCTCGGGGGCACCTTCGACCCCATCCATTACGGCCACCTGCGGCTGGCGGAGGAGATGGGGGAGTTCCTGGGGCTGACGGAAGTGCGCATCATGCCGGCGGGGCTGCCGCCCCATCGGGGCCAGCCCCGGGCCGCGGCCCACCACCGCCTGGAGATGGCGCGGCGGGCCGTGGCGGGCAACCCCCGCTTCGTCCTGGACGAGCGGGAGATCCACAAGGCCACGCCCAGCTACAGCGTGGAGACCCTGGCCGCCCTGCGGCGGGAATCGCCTACCGCCACGCCCCTCATCCTCTTCATGGGCGCCGATGCCTTCATCGGTCTCACCACCTGGCACCGCTGGCAGGAACTGCTGGACCTGGCCCACCTGGCGGTGGCCCACCGACCCGGCTTTTCCTCCGCCGTGTGGGAGGACGCCCTCCCGGAGCCCCTGCGCAGGCTGCTGGCCACCCGGCGCTGCGAGCAGGCCGGCGATCTGTCCGCCCGGCCCGCCGGGCTCATCCACCTCCATGCCATCACCCAGCTGGACATCTCCGCCAGCCAGATACGGGAGCGGGCCCTGCGGGGCAGGAGCCTGCGTTACCTGTTGCCGGACAGCGTCATCGATTACATCAACGAGAACCGTCTTTATGTCTGAACACCTCTCCCCCGAACAAATGGTCAAGATCGCCGTCGCCGCCCTGGAGGACATCAAGGGCAAGGACATCACCGTCATCAATGTGAGCCACCTGACCTCCCTGTTCGATCGCATGATCATCGCCAGCGGCGATTCCACCCGCCAGGTGAAGTCCTTGGCCGACAACGTGCTGGAAAAGCTCAAGGAAGCCGGGGCCCACATCATCGGCACCGAGGGCGCCGAGGTGGGGGAATGGGTGCTGGTGGACGCGGGCAGCCTGGTGGTGCATGTCATGCACCCCGCCGTGCGGGCCCACTACAATCTGGAAGAGCTCTGGGGCGCTGTCCGGCACGCCCGCCAGGCGGCGGGCTGAATTCCGCGCCAAGCCCACGACGCCAACCACACGCGAAGGGGATGCCATGCAGGACGACCTCAGGCCGCAAGCCCAGCTGATGCCCCGGGAGGGCATGGTCAAGCTGGCCCACGTGATGTACGGGTTGCACGCCTTCAGCGCCCTAACCGGCCTGGTGAGCGCCGCCTTCATCGTCACCGCCTTCCTCTCCGGCTGGCCCTCCATCATCGCCGTGGTGCTCAACTACATGAACCAGGGCGAGGTGCGCGGCACCTGGCTGGCGTCCCATTTCCGCTGGCAGATGCGCACCTTCTGGTATGCCCTGCTGTGGGTGATGGTGTCCCTGCTGCTGGCCTTCACGCTGATCGGCATTCCCGTGGCCGTGGTGCTGATGCTGGGCGTGGGCATCTGGGTGCTGTACCGGCTCATCCGGGGCTGGAGCGCCCTGGCGGCGGAGCGGCCCATGGTGTTCTGAGAGCAGCGGCCGAACCCGGCGGGCGGCGGCATGAACAAAAACGGCTTGCATCTCTGCAAGCCGTTGATTTGTCTGGCGTCCCCACGGCGTGCCGCGCAATTCCCCACAATCGAGGTGGCGCGGCGCTGGGCTGTCAAACCGCTGAGGGCTCGAGCCGGTCGATAGGGGGCGTACCCCCGCATCCGGGGTGGGTAGGCTAGAATGGCCTTACTTTTCGCCTTACCGCTGGAACTGCCATGGAAACCGTCAAGCTCTCCACCAAGGGCCAGGTCGTCATCCCCAAGGAAATCCGTGAAGCCGGCCACCTGGAGCCCGGTATGGAATTCGCCATCGTCTTCGTGAATGGCCAAATCCGGATGACCCCGGTGCCGGCGGTGAAACCCACCACCTTCGAGGAAGTCGCCGGCTGCCTCTACCGGCCAGGCCGTCAGGCCCTCAGCGAGGCCCAGCAGAAGACGGCCATCGCCCGCATGCTCAGGGCCAAGGATGACGCTAGCAAATCATGATTGCCCTGGACACCAACATCCTGGCCCGCTACCTGCTCAAGGACGATGAAGCCCAGTTCGAGCGGGCCCGCGCCATCATCGAAGGGCCGGAACGCCTGACCGCGCCGGTCACGGTCCTGCTCGAACTGGCATGGGTGCTGGAAGTCAGCGATTGCAGCCGCGCCGAAATCGCCCGCGCCTTCCGTCTGCTGGTGGGGCTGCCGAACTTCACCCTCCGCCAGCTCGACAGCCTGCTCTACGCCCTGGGCTGGTACGAGGAAGGCATGGATTTCAGCGACGCCCTGCACCTGGCCATGAGCGCCCAGGATGAGGCCCTGGCCACGTTCGACCGAGACTTCGCCAAGATCGCCAAGCGGGCTGGGGCTTTCCCCGAAGTTCGGAGTATCTAGTCGGTCTGTTAGCCAACACTACATGGGAGGGGGGCATGAGACGAGCAATAGTTGTTCTATTCATATTGTTGGTGCAACCTGCGTTGGCTCGTGACCCCTGCCCCGAAGCATCCGGGATTGCACGCACAGAGTGCCTTGAGAAGCGGCTTGACCTTGCCGATAAGGTGCTCCGCACTCTCACAGTGGAAGTTATTGCCAACATCCGAGCAAGTGAATTTATCCCGGCGAAGGAACGGGACAAATTTGAGGCAGAACTACGGGATTCGCATGATCTGTTTCTGAAACATGCGCGCAAAGAATGCAAGGATGTTGTGCCTTACCTTTGGTGGGGTGGCAGTGGAGGCGGGGTGGATGGAGCGGTAACTCAATGCCTGCTGGACAAGATCACAAACCGGGTTAAGGAGCTTGAGAGGCTATACCCTGTGAAAGTTGGGAAATAGCCGGATTGCCCAGGGTGGCAGGGCGGGGTAACCTGCCTGCTGACCCGCATCAAATCAAGGTTTGCACGCGATGCCGAAGAAGAATGCCGCCCCTAAAGAAGATCAGGTTTCAACCACGGCTGTTGACCAGGAGGGTGTTCCTGTAACGAAAGTGTTGCTACCTCCGGAATACCTTGATGACATGTCAGCGGCTGCCTTTTCTGAACGACTGAAGCGATCGCGACAAGCCAAAGGGTTGACCCTTGATGCTTTAAGCCTGGTCACGAAGGGCGTAGACCCCGAGGCGAAAGGCATCTCCCGTGTTTCGCTTTCACGCTATGAGACGGGGACTTCACCGGGGTTACGTGAGCTTCGGTTGCTTGCTCTGGCACTTCGCAAGACCCTGGCTTGGTTGGTCTATGGCGATGATGAAGACCCCATGTCGCCTCCGGCTTCAGTGATGGCGATTGAGGACCAGATATCGCGAGTTGTGTTGGATGTACTCGCGGCTAAAGGGCTTGCAGAGCGTGAGACATCACCGCGTGAACACCCCGGATACCAGCAGCTTCTGGAAGAGGCCAAGAAGCTTTGTAAGTAGCATCCCGCCTATTATTTCTCGATCCGTTATCTTTTTTCTCGAAAAGTATTGACGAAGTAACGGACCCTCCTATAATCAGTTTCGAGAATTTATCTCGATATGATTGGAGGGATTATGGACCGCATCACCCGCAGTGCCTGCCGCTACCACCGCCGCGCCCAGGGCCTGACCCAGACGGGGCTGGCCCAGCAAATCGGCTTCTCCGCTTCCTACGTGAAGATGTTCGAGTCCGGGAAGCTGAACCCTTCCCAGGAATTCGAAACCGCCCTGGTGGACTACTTCACCGGCAAAGGCGTCGCCGCTGACAAGCTGGCCATCGAATACGCCGCCGGAGGCGAACCTTCCAGCCTTTCCACCCCCGCGCCGACCCCCGGCCGCCTCTCCGGCATGGCCACGCTGCCCCAGGTCTACATCGAGCAACGGCAGTGCTTCTTCGTGGATCGGGATATCCCCCCGCCCCTGGTGGATGAGTTCCTCACCCGCATGGACGGCAACGAGGATCGCATCTCCGCCCTGTTCAACAAGCCCACCACCCAGGCGGGCTTCTTCGACCGCACCGAAACCGGCTTCAGTGCGGAGACCGAGGCCGATTTGCACGAGGTCTACGCCCTGATGGCGGAAAACTTCGTTCTGTTCCGCCTGCTCACCGGCTGGAACCTGTTCGATGACGAGACGGTGAAGGCCGACTCCATCGCCGCCTTCATGCTGTCCCATTATGACGACCTGGTGAACGCCAAACGCGCCGCCCTGTCCGCCGACACGCC
This sequence comes from uncultured Thiobacillus sp., assembly GCA_964599015.1. Classification (GTDB taxonomy): domain Bacteria; phylum Pseudomonadota; class Gammaproteobacteria; order Burkholderiales; family Thiobacillaceae; genus PFJX01. The sequence goes on along the minus strand of CAZREY010000085.1, from coordinate 4,676 downwards.
AGACCCCGAGATCAAAGGCGAGCCGGAGGAGGTGGAAGCATGAAGCCGCTGCCCATCAACCCCCTGGCCAAGATCGGCAACACCGGTAAGGGGGGCGGATTTCTCCTCGCCATCCTGGCCGCCGTCGCCCTGATGGCGACCCTCAAGCGCACCCAAAACCAACCCAGCCGCTGAGGAGCCAGCCATGCCCGCCACCACGGGAACAAACGCCGCCGCCGGCCTGGCCGCCTGTTGGGACGTGTTCAACGTCGAATCCGACCCGATGCGCGCCTTTTGGAATTTGCATATTCAGGCCCATGAACGCCGGTTTTTCCTGAGTGCCGCCAGCTTGCCCACACACCTGGAAGGCCGGGCCTGGGACGAGCTCAAGTCGGAAGAGAAAAAGGCCATCAAGGCCACAGCCGCCCGCTTCAAGCGCTGGCTGAAAGACTTGGAGGGGCGTGGACTATGAACCGTGCCCAACGTCGCTGGCTGCGCCGGAAAGCCCCTCACCTGGCCCATGAGACCGCCCACGTTTGCCAGGAGGGGGCGCATGTCCTCTTTCACGCCGTATTTGGCTACCTGGTGTCCTCCGATGAAGGCGGGGTCAAGTTTGCCCAGGAAGACCTGGCCAGGGCAACCGCCCAGCGTTTCCACCAGGAGTGCGCTACCCACTTCGCTGCCCGGATGAAGGCCGCTCATGGGATGGACTTCTCTGTTCGCCACCAGGAAGAGGCGGAAGCGGAGGGCTGGAAATGAGCGCGCGGGCTCTCGCCGGAGGCGAATCGGTATTTCTTGGTACTAAAGGAAAATCTGCTGTCACTTCCCCCGCGCCATTCGGGAAATCCGCTGCCAAGGCAGGGGGCGATGAGGCGGCGAAGGAACGGGCGCGGCTGGCCAAGGTCGGGCGCTACACCCTGCAACGCCAGGCGCAAAAACTGCTGCCCGGCTACCGGGGTCTGGCGTCCTGCGGCCGGGACGTGGTCTACCGGGATGCCGCGCCGGGTGTGGATGTCTACCTGGACAAGGCCACCGGCAAGGCCCACTTCGCCAACCTGGCCACGTGCAAGAGCGTGTGGGCCTGTCCGGTCTGCGCTCACCGGGTGACAGAGGAGCGCCGGGCCGATCTTCAAACCGCCGTCGCCCTGCACGCCATGAAGGGCGGGAAGATGCTGCTCATGTCCCTGACCTTTCCCCATGAGAGGAATGACGACCTCAAGGGCCTGCTCAAGGGGCTGTCCAAGGCGCTGAACAAGATCACGGCCATGCGCCGATTCCGGCGGCTGCTGGAATCAGTGGGATGGATCGGCAGCGTTCGCGCCCTGGAAGTGACCCATGGCGAGAACGGCTGGCACCCCCATGTGCATCTGCTGATGTTCGTGGGGCCTCATGAGGACGCCGTCGAGGTGGTGGCAAAGGCCCATGACCTGTGGGGCAAGGCAGTCCACGAAGCCGGGCTGGGCCAGATCAACGAGCATGGGTTCGATGTGCGTGGCGGCGACTATGCCGCCGAGTACGTGGCCAAGTTCGGCAAGGAGCCGGCCCAGGCCGGCTGGACGGCTGCCCATGAACTCACCAAGTCGCCGGTGAAGAAAGGGCGGCAGAAAGCCAGCCGCACCCCCTTCCAACTGCTCGAAGACAGCATGAACGGCGACGACCAAGCCGGGGGGCTGTTCGTGGAATACGTCAACGCCTTCAAGGGCAAGCGTCAACTGTTTTGGAGTCCCAAGCTACGGGAAAAGCTGGGCTTGGGGGCCGAGAAATCCGACGAGGAAATCCTCGCCGAAGCCGAGGCCCAGGAAGCCCGCAAGGCGGAAACGGAACTGACCGGAACCCTCAACGGGGATGACTGGGGCCTGGTGTTGGCCCATAACGCCCGCGGGCAGGTCCTGGCCGCCGCGGAACGTGAAGGCTGGCCAGGTGTGCGCCGGTTGCTTGAGGAATTGCGAGCAAGGCGGCCCATCGATTCGGGGGCCTTCTGGTGGGAGGCGGTTTCCGTGAAATACCACCCAGATGGCTTGAAGCCGGTCGGCATGGTGAGAACACCGGGATGAGAGATCGCCATGGCCAGGGGACCACCATCCCCCGGCCAAGCTGATGAGAGGCATCAACATGGCTGCGAAAAATTCTACCTCTTCCAAGGGATTCGGAAGGAAACATCCGAAGACCCTGGCGAAGGAACGTCGCGAGATGAGCGACAAGACCCGGTGGGCCTACTGGATGCAGGCCATCGAGCCCAGGGACAAGGCCATCGAGGAAGCCTTTCCCGACTACCACCCGCTGTGGATCCAGGAAAGCCAGCGGATGAGCGTATCGCCCAAGAGCTTCCACCACCTGCGCCGCCACTGCCTGGGGCTCACCCGGGTCAAGGTGGCCGCCTACCTGCGGGTTTCGGAGCGGACCGTGCAACGCTGGGAAAACGGGGACGGGGATATCCCCTTCTCCGCCTTCGAGGTGTTGCGTTTGGTGTTCGAATCCACCGCCTACCGCCTGAGCCACACCAGATGGGACGGCTGGTTCTTCAACAAGGATGGCCGTCTCGTGTCCCCGGAGGTTGGACGCCTGGAAGTTGGCCCGGAAGACTTCACGGCCCTGATCTTCCTGCGTGGCGAACTGGACGCCCACCGCGCCACTGCGGCCAGGGTCATGGAGGAGATCGCCGCGCTCCAGGTGGAAAACACCCGCCTGCGGCAGGCCTTCCGGGAAAACGCCATTACCAACGAACTCGAAGCTATGCAGGAACGTCTGGGCGACCTGCTGGCCAGCATCCAGACCGCCCAGGTCATTCCCTTCCCCAATCGCCAACCCCAAGCCCAGGAGGCCGCCGCATGAAACCGCGCCCGGATGTAAAGCCCCTGCTCCACTGCAAGAACGTGGTATCCATCAACCTGGCCCGCCTGCGCCGTCGCGTGGCCCAGATCGCGCCCGACAAGGCCGCCCTGGTGGGCAAGCCTCAACATGGCCACCTGCGCCGGGCCGTCATCCGGGCCAAGACGGGCGGGCATTGCAAAGGCTGATCCAGGCATGCCACGCGCGCCATCCCGCCTCACCATCACAGCGGCAAACGCTCCCTCGCCAGACCTGGCGGCGGACCTGCTCTTGCCGCTGCTGCTGGCGCGCGTCCAGAATCAAACTCCTCCCTTGCACCTGGTGCCCACATGCGCCGCGCCACCCTCTACCTCCGCAGCAGCAAAGACCGCCACGACATCAGCCTCGACGCCCAGCGGCGCGAACTGACCGGCCTAGCGCAATCGCGCGGGCTGGTGGTGGTGGAAGAGTTCTCAGATGCCGTTGAGTCGGGCAGTACGGACCAGCGACCAGGCTTCCAAGCCCTGATCCGCGCCTTGAAGGACCGGGCGCGGAAATGGAATGTGGTGCTGGCCCTGGATACCTCCCGTATCGCGCGGCGGCGTTACATCGCCGAGGCGTTCCGGCATGAGTGCCGAAAGCTGGGAGTGGACATCGTCTTCGCCAAGGTGCCCGAGGTGGACCCCATCTCCCAGGTCATCCTGGATTCCGTGCTCCAGGCCATGGATGAAGTGCACAGCCTCATGAGCCGTGAGAAAGGCATGGCCGGCATGGCGGAAAACGTCCGCCAGGGATACCGGGCCGGTGGGCGCGCGCCTTATGGCTACCGCCTGGAGCACATCGAGACCGGGGCCATGCGCGACGGTGCCCCGGTAACGAAATCCCGACTTGTCCAGGATGCCGTGACAGGGCCGGGGATCGCCGCCTACCTCAAGGCGCGTGCCATGGGCATGCCGGCCGTTAGGGCGGCGGAACAGGCCGACATCGCGCTTACTTCTTCCGGCTTGGTGGGGATCGAGTGGAATGCTCTGACCTACGCTGGGCACACGGTCTGGGGGCAACTCAGCGAACGGCCCGGCCAGCCGAAACGCCGGCCACGCTCGGAGTGGATCATCCAGCGAGAGACCCATGAGCCGCTGATATCGGACATGGAAGCCGAAGCCATCCTGGCCAGACTGGAAGCCGGGCGCGCCAAGCGCTACACCAAGCCGAAAGCCGCCTATCTGCTCTCCGGGATACTGGAGTCGCCAGACGGCGCGCCGTGGCACGGCAACGCCGGCAATTACCGGTGCGGCCGCAAGAACATCAAGGCCGAAGTGGTGGACCGCTCGATCATGGAGCGCATCGCCGCCGATCTTCTGTCGCCGGCCTTTATTCACTCTATCCTTGCCAAGGCAAAGGATGCCGCCGCACCAGGTGGTGAAGCGCGCCAACTGGAGAAGATCGACAGGGAAATCGCCGCACTGGATCGCCGGGCATCCAGGCTTACCGACCTACTCACGGAAACCACATCCCCGGAAGCGCTGTTGCGGAAGATCGAGGAGATCGAAGTGGACCGGGGCAGGCTGATCGAAAGGGCCGAGGCTGTGCGCGAGGAAGCCCGCCGCGCCCAGGAATTGCGGCGTGTGAAGGAATCCGACGTGCGCGCCATGCTCAACGGCCTAGCGGAAGACATACCGGCCATGTCGCCGGAACTGCTGGGGGATTTTGTCCGTGGCCTTGCGGAGCGGATCACCCTCGATCCGTCCACGTTTCACGGTGAAATCCACTACCGTATTGCAGTCGGTAGTGGGGAAATGGTGGCGTCCCCACGGGGATTCGAACCCCGGTTACCGCCGTGAAAGGGCGATGTCCTAGGCCTCTAGACGATAGGGACTTATGAGGCCGAA
>CAZREY010000084.1:0-8996 GCA_964599015.1 uncultured Thiobacillus sp. | reverse complement strand
CCGCGCATGAACGGCCTGGAGTTCCTGGAAAAACTCATGCGCCTGCGGCCCACGCCGGTGGTGATGGTCTCCACCCTGACCGAGAAGGGCTCCGAGGTGACCCTCAAGGCCCTGGAGCTGGGGGCGGTGGACTTCATTTCCAAGCCCAGGCTGGGTGTGCGGGATTCCATGGCCGAGCTGGCTGCGGAGGTGGGGGACAAGATCCGCGCCGCGGCCCGGGCACGCATTCGCCGTCATGCCCTGGGCTCGGCGCCGGCTGCCACGCCGCGCCCCCTGGCAGGCCATATCCTCAATACCACCGAGAAAATCATCTTCATCGGCTCGTCCACGGGGGGTACCGAGGCCCTGAAGGAGGTGCTGACGCGCATGCCGGCCAATTCACCCGCGGTGCTGATCACCCAGCACATGCCCGAGGCCTTCACCCAATCCTTCGCCCAGCGGCTGAACAGCCTGTCCGCCCTGACGGTGAAGGAGGCGGAGCACAACGAGCGCATCGTGCCCGGACATGCCTACATCGCCCCGGGGCATTCCCATCTGCTGGTGAAAAAGAGCGGCGCCTACTACTACGCCGAACTGTCCCAGGCCGATCCAGTGAATCGCCACCGCCCCTCCGTGGACGTGCTGTTCCACAGCGCGGCCACGGTGGCGGGGCCCAATGCCGTGGGGGTGATGCTCACCGGCATGGGCAAGGACGGCGCCCAGGGCATGTTGGCCATGCGCCAGGCCGGGGCCTACAACATCGCCCAGGACGAGGCGTCCTGCGTGGTGTTCGGCATGCCCAAGGCGGCCATCGAGGCCGGGGCCGTCCATGAAGTGACGCCCCTCATGGACGTGGCCGCCAAGGTGCTCGGGCGCTTGTCGGAGCGTGGCTAGCACGCATTCAAGTTTCCCGCCGCGTGACCGATAAATACGGGAAAGCCAGTTCGGAGCCAGATCATGCAAATCAAGAGTACCGAGGACGCGGGCCGCCTTGTCCTCAAACTGGGTGGACGTTTCGATTTCCACTCCCACCGGGACTTCCGTGAAGCCTATGAGAACGCCCTGGCATCGGGTACCGCCAAGATCATCGAGGTCAATTTCGACGGCGTGGACTATCTGGACAGTTCCGCCCTGGGCATGTTGCTGCTGTTCCGGGAAAAGGCGGAGACCAGCGGCAAGCAGATCGTTTTGGCCGGGCTCAAGGGCACGGTCAAGCAGGTGCTGGACGTGGCCAACTTCGGCAAGCTCTTCACCATCAAGCCCTGACGGTTCTCATCTCGGAGCGGGCATGGCGGGCGACAGCCTGAAAATCCTCATCACCGACGACAACCCCATCAATGTCAAGCAGGTGGAAGCGGTGGTGCGCAGGCTGGGCCACCAGGCCATCGTGGCCGCCGACGGCATCGAGGCCGTAAGTCTTTTCCGGGAGGAATCCCCCGACCTGGTGTTCATGGACGTGATGATGCCGCGCATGGACGGCATCGCCGCCGTGCGCGAGATCCGCGCCCTGCCCAGCGAGAAATGGGTCCCCATCATCTTCTATTCCGCCCTGGACCGCATGGAGGACATCGTCCAGGGCCTGGAGAGCGGTGGCGACGACTACCTGGTGAAGCCCGCCTCGCTGCAATTGCTGCGCGCCAAGATCAACGGCTACGCGCGGGTCCTGCGTCTCCAGCAGGAGGTGCGCGAATACTCCGCCGAACTGGAAAACTGGCGCGCCGACGCCGAAGAGCAAAGCCGGCTGGGGGTCCACGTCATGTCGCGGTTGACGGATGCGGCAGGCCTGCGGGATCCCATGCTGCGGCACTTCAACATCCCCGCCGACACCTTCAGCGGCGACCTGCTGTGCGCGGCCCGGACCCCGGGCGGCGTGATGAACGTGATGCTGGCCGATGCCTCGGGCCACGGCCTGCCCGCCGCCCTGACGGCCATGCCCCTGACCCAGGCCTTCTACAGCATGACCGAAAAGGGGTTTCCCCTTGCCACTATCGCCGAGGAACTGAACCGCAAGCTCAAGGCCATCCTCCCGGCGGACCGCTTCGTGGCGGCGACGCTGGCTTCGGTGGATGTGAGGAACACGACCCTTGAGATATGGAACGGGGGCAATCCGGACGCGGTGTACATCACCCGGGACGGACGGGTCTCCTCATCCTGGACATCGCGCCACCCGCCCCTGGGCATCATGCCGGATGGCCTGTTCTCCGGCGTGACCGAGACCATGGCCTTCCATGAGCCCGGTGATCTGGTGCTGTGCTCGGACGGTTTGGTGGAGGCGGAGAATCCGGGCGGAGAATGGCTGGGTCTGGAGGGGGTTGTCCGTCTGCTGGGGAATGACGTTCGGAGCGATGCCCGCTTTGAGTGTCTGCGCCAGGGGTTGAAGAGCCATTTGCAGGCTGAGTCGGGGCGGGACGATATCTCCTGCATGGTGGTGAATATCCCCATCGAACGGCGCGGCCATGTCCGTGTCGAGGTGCCCGGCCTGGTGGGGCAGGCATCGGTGGAGGACTGGCACCTGGACCTGTGCTATTCCGCCCAGGAACTGCGCTACGTCGACGTGGTGCCCGCCGTGTTGGGATTCATTACCCACGTCCGCGTTCTCAAGCCCCACCAGGGGGCCTTGTTCCTGATCATTTCAGAGCTGTTCAACAATGCACTGGACCATGGCCTGCTGGGGCTGGAGTCGGCGAGCAAGTCCTGCGTTGGCGGTTTCGAGAGCTATTTGCAGCAGCGGACGGAGCGCCTGGCGAAATTGCATGGCGGGCATATCTCCATGTCCTTCCATGTCCACCGGCAGGATGCCCAGGCCGTGGTGGATATCGTGATCCAGGATAGCGGCCCCGGCTTCGATTTCGCCAAGTTGCTCGACCGCCTGGACGGGCCCCCCGCGCGGGAAGAGGAAGTGCGCGCCCATGGCCGTGGCATTGCCCTGGTGCGCGGCCTGTGCGCCCAGGTGGTCTATTCGGGCACCGGCAACAAGGTATGGGCCCGTTACGTGCTGGGCGCACTGGATGCGTCGGCTGTCGCCGGGGGGGCGGATGCCGGGAACGGGGGGGGCGGCTAGATTCCGCCTTCTCCCCCCTGTTCCTGGCCGGTCGTTGCCATTTCCACCCTGTTGCGGCCACCCCTTTTCGCCGCATACAGGGCCACGTCCGCGCGCCTGATCAGATCCTCGGCATCACAACCGGGGGGGCATTGGGCCACCCCCGCGGACAGGGTGGCGCGAAAGGTCTGCTCGTCGGCGAATTGGACGATGGCCTCGAAACTGGTCCGGATGTGGTCCAGGACCCGGTGGGCGTCCGCGCTGGCGGTGTCGGCGAGGGCCACGGCGAACTCCTCGCCGCCGTATCGCCCGATGACATCCACGTTCCGCAGGCGCTGCTTCAACAGGCGCGCCAGGTTCTTGATGACCCTGTCCCCGGCGGGGTGGCCGTAGCTGTCATTGACCTGCTTGAAGAAATCGATGTCGATGAGGCCCACGGACAGGGGCTTGTCCTGCCGCTTGGAGCGGGCCACCTCGGCGCGCAGGCGTTCCTTGAAGCTGGTGTGATTGAGCAGGCCGGTGAGGCTGTCACGCACCATCAGCGCGCGCAGGGCGCGGTAGCGGATGACGCGGCTCTTCACCGCCGAGATCAGATGCTGGGGTGCGATGGGTTTTTGCAGGAACTCGTCGCCCCCCAGGCTCATGGCCTCCCGCTGGCGCGTGACGTCGCTCTCGGCGGAGAGGAACACGATGGGCGTGGACAGGTAGGCGTCCTGCTGGCGGATGACCTTGGCCAGTTCCTCGCCGCTGGCCCCGGGCATGTGCATGTCCAGCAGGATCAGCTCGGGGGCGATGTCATCCAGGGCCTCCAGGGTCTTCAGCGGTTCGGTGACCACATGGCAGAGGAAGCCCGCTTCATCCAGGGTGGCGGCGTAAAACGCCGCCGTGGAAGGGGAGTCGTCCACGATCAGCACCTTTCCCGCCTCCGCCTGGGAGGGGGATGTGATGCGTTCCAGGGTATCCAGCAGGCTGGTCATGTCCAGGGGACGGGTGAAGAAGGCATGCCATCCCATCCTGACCGCCGTGAGCCGTGTGGCGATGTCGCTTTCGTTGGACAGAGCGGCGATGGGCACCCGCGTCGCCATGGCTTGGAGGGCGGATTTCTCGCTGCCGGACAGTTTCTCCGCGGCGTTGCCATCCAGAAGCACGCCAATGGGGCGGGTGGCATCGGCGGGCCGCAACAAGGTTTCCAGCCGCTCGCACAGGATGACTTGATGTCCGAAGTAACCCAGTTGGCTGGCGATTTCCACCATGTCCGGCCCATCGGCGGGCCAGAGATACAGTTGTCGACCGGCCGGGGGTGATGGTTCAGGGAGGCTCATGGAAGGCGTGTCGGAAAAAGGAGGCATGCCAAGGCCTTATCGGTGGCGGGGCTTATTTTATAACCACGGCACGACCAGGTGGTCACGGGCCGGTCAGCCGTTGATCCGTTCCAGCAGTTCCTGGATGCGTTCCGGCCGTCCGGCGCGCAGGAGCCGGCGGGCGATGGGGCCCAGCTCGCCGATGTGGCTGCGCAGCACCTGCTGCTTGACGGACAGCACATGGGCCGGGTGCATGGAGAAGCTGGTGAGCCCCAGGCCCAGCAGCAGCCGGGTCAGGCGCGGATCGCCCGCCATCTCGCCGCACACCGAAACGGGTTTGCCCAGCTTCTTGCCCACCGCCAGGGTGTGGAAAATGAGCTGCAGCACGGCGGGGTGGAGCGGGTCGTAGAGATGGGCCACGGCGTCGTCGGTGCGGTCGATGGCCAGGGTGTACTGGATCAGGTCGTTGGTGCCCAGGGACAGGAAATCCAGCCTGCGGGCGAACCATTCCGCCGCCAGGGCGGCGGCGGGCACTTCGATCATGCCGCCGATGGGCGTGGCGGCGTCGAAGGGGACCTGCTCCTCCCTGAGCGCTTCCCGGGCGGCATCAATCAGGGCTAGCGCCTGGTCCAGCTCGGTCAGGCTGGCCAGCATGGGCAGCAGGATCTTCAACGGCCCATAGTGGCTGGCGCGCAGGAGTGCGCGAACCTGGGCCACGAAGATGCGGGGTTCCGCCAGGCAGAGGCGGATGGCGCGCAGGCCCAGGGCGGGGTTGACGCTGGTTTCCTCCATCCAGCCGACGGACTTGTCCGCCCCCACGTCCAGGGTGCGGATGACCACGGGCCGGCCGGCCATCTCCTGGACCACGTGGCGGTAGGCCTCGAACTGCTCCTCCTCGGTGGGCAGGTCCGTCCGGTTCAGGAACAGGAATTCACTGCGGAACAGGCCGACGCCGCTGACGTTCTCCGCCAGGGCCAGGGTCACGTCCGCGGGGATGTCGATATTGGCCAGCAGTTCCACGTCCCGGCCGTCCAGGGTGGTGGAGGGGGAGGTCTTGAGCCGGCGCAGCTTCTTCTGTTCCAGGCGCCACTGGTTCCGGCGCAGGCGGTATTCCTCCAGGATGGCCTGGTCCGGGTCCACTATGACCACGCCGGCCACGCCGTCGACGATGAGCCAGTCCCCCTCCCGGATCAGGGCCCGGGCATTGTGCAGGGCCATCACCGAGGGCAGGTTCAGGCTGCGGGCCAGGATGGCGGTGTGGGAGGTGGTGCCCCCCAGGTCGGTGATGAAGCCGGCGTAGTCGTGGCGCTTGAACAGCACCATGTCGGAAGGGGACAGGTCGTGGGCCACCAGGATGGCCTCGCCCTCGTCGGCGGCCTTCATGGGGGCATGGCCCGGGTGGCCCATGAGGGCCTTCAACACCTTTTCCGCCACCTGGCGCACGTCGTGGCGGCGCTCCCGCAGGTATTCGTCCTCGATGGCCTCGAACTGGGCGATGAGTTCCTCGGTCTGCTGGGACAGGGCCCACTCCGCGTTGCAGTGCTCCACGCGGATGCGCCGCTTGGGGGCCTCCGACAGCATGGAGTCCGCCAGGATCAGGATCTGCACGTCCAGGAATGCGGAGAGCTCGCTGGGGGCGCCCTCGGGAATGTGGGCCTGGAGGTCGAAGAGTTCCTGGCGCACGGAGGTGACCGCCTCGTCGAAACGCTCGATCTCCGCCGCCACGTGTTCCTGGGCCAGCAGGTAATGGGGGGCTTCCAGACGGTCGTGGGAATAGAGCTGGGCCCGGCCCAGGGCATAGCCACCGGAAACGCCGATGCCGTGCAGGGAGAAGGTCATGACAAGCGGAAAGTGGGAAGTGGGAGGTGGGAAGTGGGGGCGCGACGTAGGAAGCGGGGGCAGGCGGGCTTTACCCACTTCCAACTCCCTACTCTCCATGCCCGGACGAAATTCATTCCCCTTCCCCGAACTTGTCGTTGATCAGGCCCACCAGGGCGGCCATGGCGGCATCCTCATCCGGGCCGTGGATTTCCAGGTGGATGTGGGTGCCCTTGGCGGCGGCCAGCATCATCACGCCCATGATGCTCTTGCCGTTCACGCGCCGGCCGTTGCGGGACAGCCAGACCTCGGACTGGTACTGGCTGGCGGTCTGGGTCAGCTTGGCCGAAGCCCGGGCATGGAGCCCCAGCTTGTTGCTGATCTCCACGTCCTGTTCAGGCATGGGCGGGTTGTTCCGAATGGATGTGGAAGATGCCGGCCTGGCCGCCGGAGACGGCCTTGGTCAGCAGGGTGTCCATGCCCTGGTCCCGGTAGGTGAGGGCCTTGAGCAGCATGGGCAGGTTGACACCGGCCACGGCCTCCACGCGGCCGGAGGTGACCAGCTTGCAGACCGTGTTGCAGGGGGTGGCGCCATACACGTCGGTGAGCACCAGCACCCCTTCGCCCTGGTCCAGGTCGGCCAGCAGCCGGTGGGCCCTGTCCAGCATGGTGGTGGGGTCCTCGCAGGACGCCAGGTCCAGGCTTTCCAGGGAGTCCGGGCGCTTGCCCAGGACGTGGGTGGCGCATTGGATGAGGCTTTCACCCAGGTTGCCGTGGGCGACGATGAGCAGGCTGATCATGGCGCGACAGTTGGATCGATCGGGGGATTCTACGCTTTCGCCCCACCGCGGAAATAGGCTCTTCGCGCCATCCGGGCGGTAAAATCCGGTGCCTGATTCTTTTTGGCCACAGCAGCCCGCCATGACCGCCGAGCGCATCCGCGAAATCCCCTACAACTACACCTCCTTCTCCGACCGGGAAATCGTCATCCGCCTGTTGGGGCGGGAGGGCTGGCGCCTGGTGGAGGAGCTGCGGGGGGAGCGCAAGACGGGCCGCTCGGCGCGCATGCTGTTCGAGGTGCTGGGGGACATCTGGGTGGTCACCCGCAACCCCTATCTGGAAGACGACCTGCTGGCCGATCCGGAGCGCCAGCGCCTGCTGGTGGAGGCCCTGCGCCACCGCCTGGCGGAGATCGAGAAGCGGCGCCAGGGCAACGAGCGGGTGGGGCGGCTGCTCGCCTTCGCCACCAAGGCGGTGGACGACTTCGCCGCCGGCTTCGCGGCCACCCGCCAGCTGCGGTCAGCCATGATGCAGCGCCTGACCCGCCACACCCGCAAGGACAACATCGCCTTTGACGGCATGAGCAGGGTGAGCCACGTCACCGACGCTACCGACTGGCGCGTGGAATACCCCTTCGTAGTGCTCAATCCGGACCACGAGGACGAGATCCCGGGCCTGGTGGCCGGCTGCGTGGAACTGGGCCTCACGGTCATCCCCCGGGGCGGCGGCACGGGCTACACCGGCGGCGCGGTGCCCCTGACCCGTTTCTCCGCCGTCATCAACACGGAAAAACTGGACCAGCGCGGCGCCATCGAGAAGCGGGTTCTGCCCGGGCACAGCAAGGCCACCCCGGTCATCACCTGCGGCGCCGGCGTGGTGACCCGCCGGGTCATGGAGGACGCCGAAGCGGCGGGCCTGGCCTTCGCCGTGGACCCCACCAGCGCGGACGCCTCCTGCATCGGCGGCAACGTGGCCATGAACGCCGGCGGCAAGAAGGCGGTGCTGTGGGGCACGGCGGTGGACAACCTGGTGTCCTGGAAGATGGTGACCCCGGACGCGGACTGGCTCACGGTCACCCGTCTGGACCACAACCTGGGCAAGATCCACGACGTGGACGTGGCCCGCTTCGAACTGCGCCGGGCCCATGCCGACGGCAGATCCAAGGGGGCGCCGGAGATTCTGGAGATACCGGGCAGCGCCTTCCGCAAGCAGGGCCTGGGCAAGGACGTCACCGACAAATTCCTGGCGGGCCTGCCGGGCATCCAGAAGGAGGGCTGCGACGGCCTCATCACCCAGGCCACCTTCGTGCTGCATCGTATGCCGGCGCAGGTCCGCACCGTGTGCCTGGAATTCTTCGGCCAGGTGGCGGAGGCGGTGCCGGCCATCGTCGAGATCACGGACCATTTCAAGGTGGGCGCCTCGCCGGTGGTCCTGGCCGGCCTGGAACACCTGGATGCCCGCTACATCAAGGCCGTGGGCTATGCCACCAAGGCGGACCGGGTGGGCCGGCCCAACATGGTGCTGCTGGCGGACGTGGCCTCGGACGACCTCGCCGCCGTGGACGAGGCGGCCGCATGGATCGTGGAGCGGGCCAAGGGCCGCGGGGGCGAAGGCTTCATCGCCGCCAGCCCCGAGTCCCGGCGCAAGTTCTGGCTGGACCGGGCCCGCACCGCCGCCATCGCCGCCCATACCAACGCCTTCAAGGTCAACGAGGACGTGGTCATCCCCCTGGAGCGGCTGGCGGACTATTCCGACGGCGTGGAGAACATCAATATCGAGCTCTCCATCCGCAACAAGCTGGACCTGCTGGCGGAGCTGATCGCCTTCTTCCAGGGCCCCCTGCCCCTGGAGGAGGACGACGAGACCGTGGCCGATCCGGCCCTCACCGAGACCCGCCGGGCCCGGGCCCTGGAACTGCTGGCCGAGGTGCATCGGCGCTGGCGGGGCTATCTGGACGCCCTGCTGGCCCCCACCCCGGAGGGCGAGGCCGTCTTCCGCGCCCTGCAAAGCCGGCGGACCCGCGTGTCCTGGAAGCGGGAGGTGCGCGCCGAACTGCGCCAGATCTTCACCGGCCGGGA
>CAZREY010000083.1:0-8998 GCA_964599015.1 uncultured Thiobacillus sp. | reverse complement strand
ACCTCTTCATCCAGGCCGCGCGGAAACTGCATGCGTCGCGCCCCAACGTGCGCTTCCTGGTGCCGCTGGTAAACCGGGAAACCCGCCGGGCCTTCGAAGAGGCGGTGCACCGGGCCCAGGCCCACGACCTGCCCCTGCGCATCCTCTTCGGCCATGCCCACGATGCCATGCAGGCGGCGGACTGCGCCCTCATCGCCTCGGGCACCGCCACCCTTGAGGCCCTGCTGCTGGACTGCCCCCACGTCATCACCTACAAGGTGCCCTGGCTCACCTACCAGATCATGAAACGCCAGGCCCTCCAGCCCTGGATCGGCCTGCCCAACATCCTGGCAGGCCGCGCTCTGGTGCCGGAAATCATCCAGGACCAGGCCACGCCTGAAGCCCTCAGCCAGGCCCTGGAGAAACTGCTGCGGGATGATGAAGCCCGCCATGCCCAGGCGGAAGAATTCGCCATCCAGCGGGCCCGTCTCAAGCGCGACACCCCCAAGCTCATCGCCCGGGCCCTGGGGCCCTATCTCGCATGAATGAAGATTTTTGCCTGATCTGCGGCGTGGACGAGGCGGGGCGGGGCCCCCTGGCCGGGCCGGTCCATGCCGCCGCGGTCATCCTTGATCCCGCCCGTCCCATTCCGGGCCTGAAGGATTCCAAGAAGCTGACGGAACGCCAGCGCGACCACCTCGCCGGGGAGATCAAGCGCCACGCCCTGGCCTGGCATGTGGCTTCAGCCACGGTGGCGGAGATCGAGGAACTCAACATCCTCCACGCCACCATGCTGGCCATGCGCCGAGCCGTGCTGGGCCTGGTCCCAAGTCCAGACAAGGCCCTCGTCGACGGCAACCGCTGCCCGGAATTGCCCATGTCCGCCCACGCCATCGTCAAGGGAGATGCCCTGGAGCCATGCATTTCCGCCGCGTCCATCCTGGCAAAAACGGAAAGGGATAAAGTAATGCGCGCGCTTGCCGATATGTACCCGCAATACGGTTTCGAGCGGCATGCGGGCTATCCCGTGCCGGACCACCTGGCCGCGCTGGAGGCCCATGGCCCCTGCCCCGAACACCGCAAAAACTTCGGGCCGGTCAAAAAATATTTGCAAATACAGCTGATTCGATAGGAGTACAAAAAAATGTTCGTCATTATCGGCTGGGTCGTGGTCATGGGCAGCATCTTCGGCGGCTACGCGCTGGCCGGAGGGCACCTGGGCGGCCTGTGGCAACCGCTGGAGGTGGTGATGATCGCCGGCGGCGCCTTCGGTGCCTTCATCGCCGCCAACTCCATGCACGCCATCAAGCACACCCTGGGGGCCATCGCAGCCTGCTTCAAGGGTTCCAAATACAGCAAGACCTACTACCTGGAACTGACCGGGCTGCTCTTCGAACTGCTGGCCAAGGCCCGCAAGGAAGGCCTCATGGCCCTGGAGAGCGATGTGGAGGAGCCGGAAAAAAGCGCTGTCTTCGCCAAGTATCCCAACCTGGCGGCGGACCACCATCTGGTGGACTTCATCACCGATTACCTGCGCATGATGGTGGGCGGCAACCTCAATGCCATGGAAATCGAAAATCTCATGGACAACGAGCTGGAAACCCACCACCACGAGGAAATGCACCCCTCCCACGCGGTTTCCAAACTGGCCGACGCCACCCCCGCCTTCGGTATCGTCGCGGCGGTGATGGGCGTGGTGCACACCATGGAATCCCTGCACCTGCCGCCCTCCGAGCTGGGCGTGCTCATCGGCCACGCCCTGGTGGGTACCTTCCTGGGTATCCTGATTTCCTACGGATTCTTCGCCCCTCTCGCTTCCATGATGGAGACCAAGGCCACCGAGGCCGGCAAGCCCTACCAGGTGGTCAAGGCGGTCCTGCTGGCCTCCATGAACGGCTATGCGCCCCAGACCTGCATCGAGTTCGGCCGCAAGGTGCTGTTCTCCACCGAGCGCCCCTCCTTCAAGGAAATGGAAGAGGACATCAAGAACCGCAAGGGCAAGTGATCGCACGCGGATAAGGCAAGCGGAGAACCACAGTGGCTGACGATACCCAACGCCCGATAGTCATCAAGCGCATCAAGAAGGCCGGTGGCGGCCACCACGGCGGCGCCTGGAAGATCGCCTATGCCGACTTCGTCACCGCCATGATGGCCTTCTTCCTCCTCATGTGGCTGCTGGGCTCCGCCACCAAGGCCCAGCTGGAAGGGATTTCCGAGTATTTCCAGACGCCCCTGAAGGTGGCCCTGTCGGGCGGTTCGGGCTCGGGTGACGCCACCAGCATCATCAAGGGCGGTGGCGAGGATCTGACCCGAAAGGCGGGGCAGGTGAAGAAGGGCGAGACCGAACCCGAAACCAAGTCCCCCCTGTCCAAGGCGGAGCAGGAGCGCGTGGACGCCACCCGCCTGAAGGACCTGAAGGCCAAGCTGGACAAGGCCATCGAGAGCAATCTGAAGCTGAAGCAGTTCAAGAACCAGCTCAAGATCGACATCACCCAGGAAGGCCTGCGCATCCAGATCGTGGACGACCAGAACCGCCCCATGTTCGACTCCGGCGGCGCGGTGATGAAGGCCTATACCCGGGACATCCTGCGGGAGATCGGCCACACCCTGAACCAGGTGCCCAACAAGATCAGCCTCTCCGGCCACACGGACGCCGTGCCCTACTTCGGCGGCGAGACAGGCTACAGCAACTGGGAACTCTCCGCCGACCGGGCCAACGCCTCCCGGCGGGAGCTGGTGGCGGGCGGCCTGGAAGACGGCAAGGTGCTGCGGGTGGTGGGCCTGGGCTCCGCCATCCCCTTCGACAAGGCCAATCCCAACGCGCCCATCAACCGCCGCATCTCCATCATCGTCATGAACAAGAAGGCGGAAGAAGCCATCACCCAGGAATCACGGCAAATGGAAGCGGGGACCGCCCAGGAAGTGGCGGACAAGCTCAATGTCAAACAGTGAAACCCTGCGGCCTGGCCTGATGCAGCGCCTGCCCCCGGCCCTGGCGGCCCTGGCGGCCCATGTCCCTGCCCTGGCCCTGGGGGCGCTGCTGCTCACGGGGGGACTGCCCGTTTCCGTGGCATGCCTTGCCGTGGGAGTGGGTGCCGGTGCGGTGGCCTGGCTATGGCGACTGCCGATCTGGTGGTGCCTCATCAACCTGATGTTCGTGCCCGGCCTCTGGCTGGCCCTGGGGGCCGGTATCGACACGGCCTGGTATCTGGCCGGCTTTGCGCTGCTGGCCTTCACCTCCCTGGGCGCGGTGCGGACCCGGGTGCCCCTCTACCTTTCCAGCCCCCGGGCCGCGCAAGCCCTGGCCGACAGGCTGCCGCCCCAGGCCGTCTTCATGGATCTGGGTTGCGGCCTGGGCGGCCCGTTAGCCCGACTGGCCCGGCTGAGGCCCGATGTCCGACTCCATGGCGTGGAGGCCGCGCCCCTGAACTGGCTCATCGCCCGCCTGCGCCTTGGGCGCCGGGCGGTGGTCCGCCTGGGCAGCCTGTGGGACACGGACCTCTCCCCCTTCGACGTCGTGTACGCCTATCTGTCCCCCGCCCCCATGGCACGGCTCTGGGAAAAGGCCCGCGCCGAGATGCGCCCCGGCAGCCTGTTGATCAGCAATTCCTTTCCGGTGCCGGGCGTCCCGCCCGCTGAAAGCGTCGATCTGCACGACCTTTCCCGGGCACGCCTCATGATCTGGAGACTGTCATGACCCTGGACCAGTGGCGAGACAAGCTTCAGCCCGGCGACATCCCCATTTTCCGCCACACCCAGGAGCAATTGCGGGCCCTTTCGCCCCGCCGCGACGAGATCGGCGCCCGGGATGTGGCCAACGTGTTGCTCGCCGACCCCCTGGCCACCCTGCAACTCCTCCATAACCTGAACAAACGGGTGATGGAGCGCTACGGCACCGAGGTGCTCACGGTGGAACACGCCCTCATGATGCAGGGACTGGGCGTCTATCTGGACACCGCGCGCCGCCTCCCGGTACTGGAGGACACCCCCGCCGGCAAGGGCGCCAAAAGCCTGGCCGCCCTCCAGGCCCTGACCCGCCGGGCCCAGCACGCCGCCTGGCAGGCCCGGGACTTCGCAGTGCTGCACGCCGACATCCGCGCCGAGGAAGTGGAAGTGGCCGCCCTGCTGGCCTACGCTCCGGAATACCTGTTATGGCTGCGCGCCCCAGACACCGCCTCGGCCCTGCGCCGCGCGCGTCGTCTCATGACCGGCCAGGAGGCTGAACAACAGGTCCTGGGCCTGTCCATGAAGGCCCTGCGCCTGACCGTGCTGGAAGACTGGAGCATTCCCCCCACCACCCTGGACCTGCTGGACGACAAGAACGCGGGACGGGCGCGACAGGTCATCCTGGCCGCCTGCCTGGACATGGCCGACCGCAGCGAGCGGGGCTGGTGGGACGAGGGTCTGCTCGCCGACTATGAAGCCCTGAGCGGGGTGGAGAACACCCCCCTGGAGGTGGTCATGGCAAACGCCCATGCCAATGCCGCCCGGGCCGCGCGCCATTGCGACTGGCTGCCCCAGCCCCCCGCCGCTGCCTGGGGGCCCATGATCCCCGGCCCCTGGCCGCCGGAGGCGGACGAGGAAGAAGCCCCGGTTGTCCAGGCCGCCAAGGCCGCCGTGTCGGCAGCGCCCGCAGCCGAGGCCGCGCCCCGGCAACCTGCCCCTGCCGCGCCCGCTCCGGCTGCGACAACGGCCCCCCCTCCCGCCGAGGCTGAAGAGGAACACGCCGCCTGTCCCATGCCGGACAAGCAGATCCTGCGGGAGGCCCTGCAAGGCATCGAAGGCCACCTGGACGGCTCCCTCAACCTCAACCAGATGTCCGCCATCATCCTCAAGGGACTGCACACCGGCCTGGGCCTGTCCCGCATCCTGTTCGCCATGGTCACGCCGGACGGCCTGAAGGTGAAAGCCCGTTTCACCCTGGGCATCAAGCCGGAAGACCCCCTGCGCCACTTCGAGTTTTCCCTGGCCGGCAAGGACCTGTTCTGCCAGCTCATGGGCAAGATGCAGGGCGTCTGGGTGAACGAGGGCAACCGGGAAAAGCTCTGGCCCATGGTGAGCCCGGGGTTGCGGGATGTGATCGGCGCCGGCGATTTCTACGCCATGAGCCTGCACGTGGACAACAAGCCCATCGGCATGATCTACGCCGACCGGGGCCACGGCCACTGCGGTCTGGACCCCCTCACCTACACCGACTTCAAGATGCTTTGCCTCCAGGCGGCCCGGGGGCTGGGGAAGATCAAGGCTTAATGGGAAGTGGGGAGTTGGAAAGTGGGGAGTTGGAAATAGGTAGTGGGTTAACACCCCCCCACTTCCTACTACCCAGTCCCCACTCCCCGACGTTCATGCCGCCAGCCTCACCGCGTCATCCACATCCACCGCCACCGGCCGGGAAACGCCGGGCTCCGGCATGGTCACGCCCACCAGGTGCTGGGCCAGTTCCATGGTGATGCGGTTGTGGGTGATGAACATGAACTGGGTCTCCGCCGACATCTTCTTCACCATGGCGCAGTAGCGCTCGGTGTTGCTGTCGTCCAGGGGCGCGTCCACCTCGTCCAGCAGGCAGAAGGGCGCGGGGTTCAGGCGGAAGAAGGCGAACACCAGGGATAGCGCGGTGAGGGCCTTCTCGCCACCGGACAGCAACTGGATGGAGCTGTTCTTCTTGCCCGGCGGCTGGGCCAGCACCGTGAGGCCCGCGTCCAGGATCTCCTCGCCGGTGAGGATCAGTTCCGCGTGGCCGCCGCCGAACAGCTCCATGAACAGGCTCTGGAACTCACGGCTCACCTTGTCGTAGGTCTCCTTCAGGCGGGAACGGGTCTCCGCGTCGATGCGGCGGATGGCCTCCTCCAGGGTGTTGGCGGCGGTCTCCAGGTCCTCCGCCTGGGTGTCCAGGTATTGCTTGCGCTCCTCGGCGGCCTTGAGTTCCTCCAGGGCCGCCATGTTCACGGGGCCCAGGGCGGCGATGTCCGCCTCCAGGCGGTCCAGTTCGTTCTTCAGCCAGGCGTCGCCCCGGTTGGAGATACCCGCGGTTTCCGCCTCGGCCATGAGGGTGGATTCCTCCACTCCCTCCAGTTCCTCGCTGTAACGGACCTCGTTCAGGCGGGCCTCCTGGAGCTTCAGTTCCATGGCCTGGGCCCGCTCCTTCAGGGGTTCCAGGGCCCGCTCCGCCTGCATGCGGCCGGCATCCAGGTCCCGCAGCTTGAGGTTGGCCCCTTCCAGGGCGTCCCGGGCGGCGGTGAGGGTGGCCTCCGCCTCCTGGCGCCGGGCCAGGGCGGATTGCAGGCTGTCCTGCACGGGCGAGGGCTGGGCCTGCTCCAGTTCCGCTTCCAGGCGGGCCTGCTCCCGGGCCAGTTCTCCCAGGGTGCGATCGCCCCGGTCCACCCGCTCCGCCAGTTCCTTCAGGCGGCTGGCCAGGGCCCGCACCTGGAAGGTGGCCTCCTGGGCCTCCCGCTCGGCCCGGCGCTGGGCCTCCCGTACCGTCTGCACCTTCTGGTCCAGGGCCTGACGGGCCTGGCGGGCCTCGTCCAGGCGCTCCCTGGCCTGGTCGTAGGCCTCCTGGGCCTCCATCTGCCGGTCCCCCGCGTCGTTCCAGGCCTCTTCCTCCCGGGCCATGTGGTCGTAGATCTCGTTCAGGTCCTGTTCCACCTGGGCCCGGCGCTCGTTCACCCGGCGGGCCGCCTCCTGGCCCCGGGCCACCTGGGCCCGCAGCTGGCCCGCCTGGGCCTGGGCCTGGCTGATCTGCGCCTGCAGGGCGTCCACCTGACGGCGGCCCGCTTGCAGGGCCTCCTCCGCCCGGGCCACGTCCTCCTGCACCTCCTCCAGGCGGGCCTGGCCCAGTTCCGCTTCCTCCTCCAGGGCCTCGATCTCCCGCACCCGGGCGATGAGGCCCTGGTGGCCCTTCTCCGGCGCGTTCAGGATCAGGCTGTCCCGGCCCACCCGGTGGCCTTCCCGGGTGGCGATGAAGCCACCGGCGGGCAGGCGGTCCCGCAGGGCCAGGGCGTGCTCCAGGCTGTCCGTGGCATAGGCCAGGGCCAGGCGGTCCGCCAGGAAGCGGGCGATAAGCGGATTGTCGGTGTGGATCAGTTCCACCAGGGGATTGAGATCCCCCTCCCCCTGGGGGGGAGGGGTTAGGGGAGAGGGTGAGTGGTCAGCCTGGGCATATGCCTGACCCTCTCCCCCAGCCCCTCCCCCGCTTGCGAGGGAGGGGAGCAACAATTCGAACCGCGCCTCGGGGGGCTGTTCCAGCCACTCCCCCCGTGCCTCGGCGGCCAGGGCGGCCATGGCTTCTCCCAGGGCGGCTTCCACCGCCGTCTCCCAGCCCGCTTCCACGCGGATGGCCTGCCACAGGCGGGGGGCATGCTCCAGGCCCACCCGGTCAAGCCAGGCGGCGCCCTCCCCCTCAGCCTGCCGCACGCTGTCCTGAAGCTTCTTCAGGGCGGCCAGCTGGGCCTCAAGGCGGTGCTGCTCGCCCCGGGCCGTATCCAGCACCTGCCGGGACTGGCGCAGGGCGGCGTCCAGGCCCGGCAGTTCGGCGCGGGCGTTTTCCAGGTATTCAGTCAGGCTTTCCGCCCGTTCCTCCAGGGCCTCCAGCTCCATCTGCTGGCGCTCCACCTGGCTGATGTCCTGGGCCGCCAGGCTGTCCTTCTCTTGCATCAGGCGCAGCTCCCGGGCCTTGAGCTGGTCGATGGCCCGCTCGGCGTGGCCCCGGTTGGCTTCCTCCAGCTGGATGGCCTGCTCGAACTGGCCCATCTCCCGTTGCACGGCGGCCACGGCGGTCTGGGCCTCCCGCCAGGCCGCGTCCACCTCGGGCATCTCCTCGCCGGCCATGACCGCCCGTTCGTGCAGGATTTCCGCCTGTTCCTCGCCCCGGGCATGTTCCTCCTGGCGCAGGCCGATCTCGGTGTGGGTGGCCTCCAGTTCCGCCCGGGCCGCGTCCCGGCGGGCGGCGTTGAGCTGCAACTCCTGGGTCAGGCGCTCCCGGGTGGCCCCCAGATGCTTCAGTTCCTGTTCCACCCGGGCCACCTCGGCGCTGGCCTCGTAGAACTTCGCCTGGGCCTGGTTCAGGGCCTCGGTGGCCTCGAACTGGGACAGGCGCTGGGTTTCCAGCTCGGACTCGATACGGCGCAGGTCGGCGATCTTGGCCTCGATGTCGTTGCGGGCCGCCTCCATCTGGCGTTCCAGCTCCGCCTGGCGCGCCTGGGCATCCCGGCGCCGCACCAGGGACAGGAAGTTCGTCTTGAGGGTGCGATCCCCATCCAGGGCGAAGAAGCGCCGGGCCACCTCCGCCTGCACCGCCAGCTTCTCCAGCTGCCGGCCCAGCTCTTCACGGATATCCGACACCCGGTCCAGGTTTTCCCGGGTGTCCCGCAGGCGGGCCTCGGTCTCCTTGCGCCGCTCCTTGTACTTGGACACCCCCGCCGCCTCTTCCAGGAAGCCCCGCAGCTCCTCGGGCTTGGCCTCGATGATGCGGGAGATCATGCCCTGCTCGATGATGGCGTAGGCGTCGCCGCCCAGGCCGGTGCCCAGGAACAGGTCGGCCATGTCCTTCTTGCGCACCTGGACGTTGTTGATGTGGTAGCTGGAATCGCCGGCGCGGGTGAGCACCCGCTTGACCGAAATTTCGGCGTATTGCGACCACTGTCCGGCCGCCCTGCCCTCGCTGTTGTCGAACAGCAGTTCGACCGAGGCGCGGCTGGCCGGCTTGCGCCCGGACGAGCCGTTGAAGATGACGTCCTGCAGGGTGGCGCCGCGCAGTTCGCGCGCCTTCGATTCGCCGAGCACCCAGCGCACCGCGTCGATAACGTTGGATTTGCCGCAGCCGTTGGGACCGACGATGCCGGTCAGGCGGGCGGTGGTGGGAATCGTCACCGGGTCGACGAAGGATTTGAACCCGGCGATGTGGATGTGCTTGAGACGCAAGATGGGGCGGGCGGAAAAAAGGGCGGCGGGCACGGACGTTTATAATCGCCGCGCATTCTAACTTTTTCGCTCCTGACCATGCCCACCCAGCCCAGCAAAG
>CAZREY010000082.1:0-9055 GCA_964599015.1 uncultured Thiobacillus sp. | reverse complement strand
ACAGCAATTCCCCCCCCGCGACGGGCAGGACCCGGCCGCCGACGCTGATCTCCGGCGCCCCGCCTGCGGGGCGGGCCCGCAGCATGACCAGGGAGGGACGGCCGACCGCATGGCCCTGTTCAATCCGCAAGGACAGATCGCCCGCGCCGAACAAACCGTGTTCCAGCAGATAGGCGCCAAGGAAGGCCGCGCCGTTGCCCGTCGCGGGGTCTTCGCGGACGCCGTGGGCCTCGAAGAAGAACCTGACGCACAGATCGTTTTCCGGCTGATGGGTCTGGCGGCAAAACAGGTAGACCAGGGGCGGGAACCCCCGCGCCGCCAGGGGCGCATAGGCGGCGAGGTCCAGGCGGCTCCGCTCCAGGGCATCGAGGCCGCGCAGGGGCACGATCATGGCCGATATGCCGGCGGTGAACTGCTGGACAGGACTGTCGTCCGCGATGTCCTCCGGCGACAGGCCGAGGGCCCGCGCCATGGGCTCCCGGTCACACCCCGCGCCCCGCGCCACCGGCGGCGCGAGGAACCAGGCCGTCTCCTCCCCCTGGGCGGACGCCTCGAACGTGACCGGCACCTGCCCCACGGGGAGGTTCAGACGCACCGGCCCGGACGTCCCGGGCGCCACGAAATGGCGGATGACCCACGCGGTACCGAGGATGGGATGCCCGGCGAAGGCGATCTCCCGGGCCGGCGTGAAGATGCGCGTGCGATAGCCGCCGTCCTCCTCGGGCCGGGGCGCCACGAACGTGGTTTCCGAGAAATTCATCTCCGCCGCGATGCGCTGCATCGTTTCGTCGGGCAGGGCTTCCGCCCCCACCACGACCGCCAGCGGGTTGCCCGAATAGGGCCGCTGCGCGAAGACATCAACGATGTAGAAGTGGTTTGTCATGGTGCCGCGAACCCCTTGGCCGTCCGTTGCGTGGGATGGGTGTCTACCGCGCCGGCAGCTTCGCATGAACCCGCGCGGCATGTCCACGCGGTGGAGCACCGGCCCGGGCGGAAGCCCGGCACCCAATCAGGCCGGCGCACCCCACGGCCCATCCCCGGCGGTTTTCTCCGCCCCCCTTTCGCCGTAAGCTGGCGCCGTCCCATGCACCCGAGGAAGGCCCCCATGGCACAGCCCAACGACCGGCTCGACAAGATCGTCCTGGAAGCCCGGCGCAACGCCGAGCAGCGGGAAGCGGGCTACCGCGCCCGGGCCCTCAAGCTCTTCCCCTGGGTGTGCGGCCGCTGCGCCCGGGAATTCACCCACGCCAACCTGCAACTGCTGGAGGTCCATCACAGGAACGGCAACCACGACGACAACCCGCCCGACGGCAGCAACTGGGAACTGCTCTGCACCTACTGCCACGAGCACGAGCATTCCAAGCTCAAGGACATGCAGGGCCGGGAAGGTGCGGCCGGCAACGCCACAGCGGCGGCCACCTTCAATCCTTTCGAGGGGTTGAAGGCGATGATGGAGTCGAAGAAGGACAAATAGTCCTCCTGGGCGCGGGTTAGGCTGTGTGGAATACCAGCCATCTGTGACCTTTTATCCGGGAATTCAAATCATGCGAACAACGATTGCATCATCGCCGCCCCGGGCGGTGAGAGCAGCCAGCCCAGCGCGCCGCAGTTGATCGCCACCGTGGTCCAGAAAACCGCCTGGAAAGATCGCTTCCTGGATTTGTGGCGCAACCGCTTTTGCGCCAGCAGGGCACCGGGCCAGCCACCGAGCAGGCTCACCAGATGCAGGGTCTCTTCCTTGGTGCGCCACGCGCCCTGCCGGGCAGCCGACTTGTCCATGGCGTACGTCAGGTAGGCGATGAGGCTTCCGCCCAGATAGAGGCCCAGCACCACCACAGGGAGCTTGCCCACCACAGTGGCCCCAGCCACGAAGGCCAGGAAGGCAGCGGCCAGGTACAAAGTCAGGGTGCCGGTCTTGGGTCCATTGGTGGAATGCAGCGAATTGACAGCGAAGGCGACGTTCACCGCCTGTTTACGACCCTTGGCGTCGGCACTGATTTCATAGGTGACGATCTCGTTGCCGACCGGCCGCCGTTGCCGGTCCCTGAACGATTTGATATGGACGAAAACCTGCTCCATGCCCCCGTTCTGAACGATAAAGCCATAGCCCTTGTCGTCCTTCCAACTGGTGATCCTGCCTTGCTGGCGCATGTGTCTTGCCTCTCCTGTTGTTGTCTGCCGTGCCATTACGACGGCGATTTGGCTGGACTATGTCAAAAGCCACAATTGGGGACAAGGCGGTCTGCGGTACCGGCCGTGGAAACGCTGTTCGGCACTACCTGCAACTCGCCACGTCGGGTAGCCTTCCTCCCGCATCACCCCCACACCAACGAGAGGAGAACAACCATGCACGACACCGACCTGATGACCGCCGAGTACGAATCCCTGGTGCCGCCGCCCCCGCCCCTGGGACGGCGGGGCTTCCTGGTCACCGCCCTGGGGGCGGGCTTCGCCCTGGCGGTGCAGCCGGTGATGGCCGGCACCGCCATCACCACCGATAGCGAAGGCCTCACCGCAGGGGAGATCCAGGTGCCCACGGCGGATGGCAACATGCCCGCCTACCGGGCCCAGCCGGCCAGCGGCGGCAACTTCCCCGTCATCCTGGTGGTGCAGGAGATCTTCGGCGTGCACGAGTACATCAAGGACACCTGCCGCCGCCTGGCCAAGCTGGGCTACCAGGCCATCGCCCCGGAGCTCTATGCCCGCCAGGGGGACCCGCGCCAGTACACGGAAATCCCGGACATCCTTTCCAAGGTGGTGTCCAAGGTGCCGGACAGCCAGGTGATGGCGGACCTGGACGCCTGCGTGGCCTGGGCCAAGGCCAACGGCGGCGACACGGGACGGCTGGGCGTCACCGGCTTCTGCTGGGGCGGGCGCATCACCTGGCTGTACGCCGCCCACAACCCGGCGGTGAAGGCCGGCGTGGCCTGGTACGGGCGCCTGACCAGCAAGCCGGGGCCCATGACGCCCCAGCATCCCCTGGACCTGGCGGGCAGGCTGAACGGGCCGGTGCTGGGCCTCTACGGCGGCCAGGACACGGGCATTCCCCTGGACACGGTGGAGAAGATGCGGCAGGCCCTGGCGGCATCCGGCAACGCCGCCAGCAAGGCCTCCACCATCCACGTCTACCCCGACGCACCCCACGCCTTCCACGCGGACTACCGGGAGAGCTACCGCAAGGAACCGGCGGAAGACGGCTGGCAGCGCCTGCGGGACTGGTTCAGGCAGCACGGGGTCTGAGCCCTCGCCCCCAATCCACCTCTCAGCGGCCCGTTCGTAGGTCACGAAGTGATAGCCCAGGTCCGGGGCAGCAACCGGGCGGCCAGGGAGGTGCGTAGCGACAAGCCCCAGCCTACGGAATGTGCGCCCCTTGTGGTGAACAACCGGCCGTTGCAGGCCCAGGCCGGCATGGCGCGACCAGGGCCTCCCAAACGTACTGGACTAGCGTGTCGTAGCCCACTTCGAATTCGGCCGCCAGCATGTCCGCCCCACCTGACTGCCACTCGCCGAGGGGGTGGGGCTTGCCGGACCACGCCAGTTGAACCTCGCCGCCGATACCCGCATCGCCCAGCGGCACCACGCGTGCGTGCAGCTTCATCTCCAGTGCGATACGCGGCGGATCGCCCTTGCGTGCGGCCATGCCGAGCTTGTCCACGGCAAGTTCCAGGACGCCCCGATAGGTCGGGCGCAGGCTCGCATAGTCCGGCCGCTCCTCGGCAGTGCGGGGGCCGGCATCCAGCGCCAGCGTGGTGGGAATACCCCTTGCCTGGGCGCGTTCGACCACCCGCCTGGCCACCTGTTCGTGCACGCCGATCTGGTTCACCGCCTGGTCCACCAGCACCCCCACCCGTTCCGCCTGCTCGGCCGGCAGGCCATGCATGGTGCCGTAGCTGACGCCCACCGCACCGCCCACAGCCAGGCCGACAAGGATGGTGAAAGGGGCGATGATCGGGTAGGCCGCCACACCGATCGGCCCCATGGAGACCGGTATGAGAGCCCCGGCAACGGCACCGCTCGCCGCGCCCTGGCCGCCCAGTTCGCCCGCCGCGGCGCCCTTGCCGCGCGCATAGACGTTGAAATCGGCCTGCGGCAGATAGCGCGCCGG
Organism: uncultured Thiobacillus sp.; assembly: GCA_964599015.1. Lineage (GTDB taxonomy): Bacteria > Pseudomonadota > Gammaproteobacteria > Burkholderiales > Thiobacillaceae > PFJX01. The sequence continues at coordinate 4,950 of CAZREY010000082.1, read as the reverse complement.
TACCACCGCGACAGGACCGTCCGGCAGCCTGGGCGTAGGGGGCATGGTGACGCACCCGGACAGGAAGACCATTGAGCCCAGGTACGAAGCAAATAGGCGGAGACTGCGGGCCGGTTTGCGCATGGCTGGCTAGCGGTGAATGGGGGGCGGCACGAACTGCCCGCTGAACCCCGGCATGCGGCCGTAGATCCGCGTCAACAGGGCCCTACGGAGCGGCGAGGCGTGCATGGCACGGCCGATAAGCTGGCCATGCAAGGCATCGCAGCGATCCACCACCTCGAAATGGTTGAGATGAGTGATGTAGTTGCCCCACAGGCCACCCAGCCAACTGGAGGCATCGTAGTCCACCTCCAGGTCGCCCAGGCAGTAGGCCTGCCCTGCTTCGCTGGCGTCGAACTCCATGGCCGGCTCGATGAAGGGCGTGTAGTAGAACGGCACCAGACTGCCCATTTCGTAGTGGCCGGCGGGGATGACGTAGGCGAACACGCCGTCCTTGCGCGTGCTGAGGAAGGGGATGTTCTTGCGCCGGGGCGACTGGCCGTCGGTTTCAGGGCTTGGCACAGCCCCCTGCGGCTGCGTGGTGATCACGCTCCACACAGGCTTGCCCAAACCGTATGGGGCCTTGCTCTTGCCGTTCTCGATGAACAGGATGCGTCCGTAGATGAGCACCTCGTCCGGCCCCAGCACTGGCACCGCACCTGCATCGACCCGCCGGGCAAACTGTGTCTCGGGCACCGACGCACAACCGGTGAGGAGCAGCGACGCGAGCAACATGACTATTCCGGGCAGGTTCATGGCGATCCCCCGTTTCTCCCAGCATAGGCGCTACGCCTGTCGCGCAGAATCTAGCCGCGCGCGTAGGTCACGAAGTGGTACTCGAGTCCTGCCTCGCTCAGATGTGTCTGTCGCTCGAGTTCCCGCCAGGCGATGCGATCGAACTCGGGAAACCACGCATCGCCTGCGTACTCCGCCTGGATCTCGGTGAGGTACAGCCGGTCTGCGCGCGGCAGGACCTGGCCGTACATCTCGGCGCCTCCGACGAAGAAGATTTCCGGGTCGTTGCCGCAGGCAGCGATGGCGTCTTCGATGGAAGTGGCGGTGAGGCAGCCATCCACGCGGTAAGTCGGGTCACGCGTGACGATCACCGTAGTGCGGCCCGGCAGGGGCTTGCCGATGGATTCGTAGGTCTTGCGCCCCATGACGATGTGGTGGCCCATGGTGAGGGCCTTGAAGTGCTTCAGGTCCTCGGGCAGGCGCCAGGGCAGGGTGTTGTTGATGCCGATGACGCGGTTCCGGGCCATGGCGGCGATGACGCTGAGGGTGGGCTTGGGGGTGGGGTTCATAGGCATTCCGCTACCGCTACGGATTCAATGTCTTCAATGGGGTTGGGCGTAATCATATTTGCCCCACCAGAACAGGGGCACTTTCATGAGCCGTCGCCGCATGCGCTGGTGCCGTCGCTTCCTGGCGCCTTCCGACTGCCATTCGGCCTGGACGCGCCGGGACAGGTGCTCATCAAGCGCCAGTGGCACGGCCGTCCCCGGCGTGGGTCCGGCTTCATCCAGGTCCACCAGGGCCTTGCCGAAGGCTTCCACGAAATGGGACTGCACCGCCATGGCCTGGGGTGGATAGTCGGATTTCGGGTGGATGATGGTGGGGTTGGTATTGATCTCCCAAACCTGGATGCGGCCGTCCAGAAGGCTGTAATCGATCCTGCCGTAGTCGATTCGGGCGGCACTGAAGATATCCCGCAGTTGTTCGCGGTGGGGGTTGTCGCGCAGGTAGGCCATCTGTTCGGCGGCCTGCTCCCCGGAAAGCAGATCGGCTGATTTCAACACCCAGTGCCGGCTGAAAAACACATGGCGGGGAATGATTTGCCCTCCCACCGTGTACGCCGAATATTTCCGGTACATGCCCGAGGCATCCGCCGTATCACAAAATTCGATGGCCAGGATTTCACGGGTGTCGGCCCAGCGCAGCCGCTGGACCAGAATCGCCTCGCGCAGCTCTTTGTGGTTTTTCAGCAGGCTGGTGGCGGGACCGTTATGGTCATTGCCGATGCGCAGGAACACGGGGAATTTCATGTTTTCCCGGGCGTCGCCCAGACGATAGGCCCTGAAGCGGTTCTGTCCCCGGTCGGCGAGCATCTTCAGCAACTCATGGCGCCGCATGGCCTCGCGCGGGTGATTGAGCAGACACACCCCCTGGCCGGAACGGGCCAGGGTATCCCAGAGCCTGATGGCCATTTCCGTGCTGGCGGGGCCCAGGCGCTCCACATCGGAAAAAATGTAGGTGGCGACGGGCAAGGCGGCGCAGTTCACCAGCTCCTCGTAGGCCATGATCCTGACCCGATCCGCCAGGGCGGGCATCCACTCGCGCAGGTAGGCCTCCACGGTGAATTTGTTCTGCTCGGTCACGAGATACACGATCATGGGTCGATTCACTCCAGGGTGAAATATCGCGTCTTGCACGGAAGGCCGATCCGCACGCCGCAGGGCGATGAAGCTTCGAAGCGATTATATTGGCCGTCCTGCCATTGACCACATGGTGATTCGCATGAACCACGACCCCGGCCAATCCGCGCTCTATGGCGGTAATCCGCCCCATGGCATCAGCCATGAGCCCCTCATCATCAATGTCTGCCTGACCGGGAACGTGCTGGACAAGCAGCGCAGCCCCCATCTGCCGGTGAGCGTGGACGAGATCGTCGAGGATGCGGGACGCGTCGTGGAGGCCGGCGCCTCCATGCTGCATGTGCATGCCCGGGATGACCAGGGCGCCTCCACCTGGCAACCGGAGCGCTACGGCCGCATCTTCGAAGCCGTCCGGCGACACTACCCCGAGGTGGTGCTGGTAGCCACCACCAGCGGCCGGCAGCATGGCGCCCTGGAACACCGGTCCGCCGTGCTCCATCTGGACGGTGATGCCAAGCCGGACATGGCCTCCCTGACACTCGGCTCGCTGAATTTCCCCAAGCAGCCCTCCATCAACGCCCCCGAGATGGTCCAGCAGCTCTGCGCCATCATGCGGGACCGGGGCATCCTGCCGGAACTGGAGGTGTTCGACCTGGGCATGCTGAATTACGGCTTCTATCTGCAACGCAAGGGCCTGCTGCCCCGGGACTGCTACGTCAACCTGATGCTGGGCTCCCTGGGGACGATTCCCGGCCGCGTGCAGGACCTGGCGCGCCTGGTGCCGGAAATCCCCCGGGACTGGACCTGGGCCGGCGCGGGCATCGGCCGCTATCAGCTGGCGGTGAACACCGCCGCCATCGTGATGGGGGGGCATGTGCGGGTCGGCCTGGAAGACAACCCCTTCTACGACTACGACCGGCGCATCGACGCCAGCAACGAGCAACTGGTGAAACGCCTAGTCAGGCTGTCCACGGAGCTGGGGCGCCCCATCGCCACGCCGGGCCACACCCGCAAGACCCTCAGGCTCGGCGATGCGGCCAACTGGGCGGCCACCCGGGCGGTGGCGAGAAAGATGAAACCTGAGGACATGGAAGCCGCCCTGGCCATCCTCGCCAAATGGAACATGGCGCCCCTGCCTCCCAGCAACGAGTTCCCCGACCCGGAACGCAACGACATCGACCTGCCCAATTCCTTCGTCGTGGAACTGGACGGGCGCGTGGTCGGCATCGCCAGCTACCTGGTGCTCGATACGGTCTGGGCGGAAACCTGTTCCCTGGCCGTGGACCCGGACTATCTGGGCTGCGGCATCGGCCAGCTCTTGCAGCAGACCCGCCTGGATGAGATCAAGGCGCGCGGATTGTCCCGGGTGAGGACCGAAACCGACCGGCCGGAAGTCATCCATTGGTATCTGGAGAAATTCGGCTACAGCCGCGTGGGCAGCCGCAAAAAGAAAGCGCCCTACCTGGGTCTGAAGGACTGCGACGCCTGGACCGTGCTGGAATTGCGGCTCGCTTGAGCGGCCGGCCCCCGGCGCAGCAAACCGGCCTTACGCGCCCCGGGCCTTCACCTTCACCCCATCGGCCACCTTGTCGTCCGGATGGGCGATGACCTGGTCACCGGCCTTCAGGCCTTCCAGCACCTGGGCGGTGAGTCCGTTGCGCTGGCCCACCTTCACCGGCGTGAGATGGGCGCGGCCCCCCCGGGCCACGAACACGGCCCAGCCGTCCTGGTGGCGGAACAGGGCGCTGGTGGGGATGAGCAGCAGGTCCTCGCCCTGCCAGAGCACGAAGCTGGCCTCCACCCGGTAGCCGTCCCCCAGGGAGCGCCAGACCTCCGGCGGCGTGGTGATGTCGGCGATGACCCGCACCCGCTGCTCCTCCACCCCCAGGGCGGAGACCTTGGTGAAGCCGGCGGGCTCCACCACCCGCACCCGGCCTTCCAGGGGCTGGGGGCCGCCCCAGCGGTCCAGCAGCACCTTGCCGCCGGGGGCGATCCTGACGGCGGCGGTGGACAGCACTTCCACCACCACTTCCAGGGACTGGGGATTGCCGATCTCCACCAGGACCTGGCCCGGCTGCACGGCGCCCTCGCTCTCGTGGGGCACGGCCAGCACCTGGCCCGCCACGGGGGCGCTGACCGTCAGGGTCTCGGCGGCCCCCCCCTTGGCCAGGGCGGAAACCTGGAGCAGGGCGGCGCGGGCGGCGTCCACCTCGTGGCGGGCGGCCTGCACGGCGTACTCGGCGGCCTGGCGGGTGGCCTGGCCGGCCTGGAGCCGGGCCTTGGCCTGGTCCACGGCGGCCTGGGAGACGAACCGCTCCCGGGCCAGGGACTCGGCCCGGGCCAGTTCCTGCCGGGCCAGCACGGCCTCCGCCTCGGCAACCCGGGCGCTCTCCCGGGCCCCCTGGAGGGTGGCCTGGGCCGCCTCCACCCGGGCCTGGGCCTGGGCCCGGGTGCGGGGGTCCAGGCTGGCGGCGGCGGCGGGATCGATCCGGGCCACCGGCTGGCCGGCGGCCACGGCATGGCCCACCTTCAGGGT
>CAZREY010000081.1:0-9116 GCA_964599015.1 uncultured Thiobacillus sp. | reverse complement strand
GACTGCCTGATCGGCGTGGCCGTGCCCAAGCCGGGCATCACCGCCAACGCCAAGCGCCCGGTGCTCAAGGCGAACCGTCCCGTGCACCACGACCACTAAGCCGATTCGTCGATTGCAAGGAGTAAGCCATGGGCATGCTTGAAAACAACATGGGTTCGAACAAGGGATGGCAGGGCACGGACGTGACCCCCATCCCCGTGCTGGAGGAAGTGCGCGTCCACGGGCGCGTCTGGGATGAGCTGGCGACGCAGTATGGCGTCACCAACCCCGATCCCCCCTGGAAGATCGACCTGGAGGCCACCTGCGACATGCTGGCGGCGGACTCCTGCGTCAAGCCCTACAGCGAGGTGACACCGGGGTCCTGCGCCCTGCCTTCCCTGGAGCGTCGCGCGGAGGAGGACGACCTGTCCGAATCGATCTACGCGGATGTTCCCTTCCCGGAGCGGCAGCTGCTGGCCCTGGCCCATTCCATGCTCAAGCGGGGTCTCTTCACGGAAGAGGAACTGGCGCGACAGATCCGGAAGGTGGGGGAAAAGCTGAAGAGTGTTTGAGATGGGCGGGACGGCCGGGGCCCGGAAACGGGCCGGTCGACCCGGGGAATGCGGGCAGTACGGCATCTGAGCAAGCAACCGTTGACACAGGCTGCGTCGCAGGCGGTTTCGGCGAGCAGCTGACGAGGAAAACGAACATGAGCATTCGTGGCACCGAAATCAGGATCGAAGGCCTTTCGCAGAAATACCCCACGCGCAAGGTTCCGACCTTCAACCGCGTCGATCTCGTATCGCCACCAGGCGAGGCCTTGGCGATCATCGGCCGATCCGGCTGCGGCAAGTCAACCCTTCTGCACATCCTGGCGGGCCTCACCAAGGGAACCGAGGGGCGTGTCCTGCTGAACGGCACGGAGGTCTTGGGACCGTCTCCCCGGTGGGTCATGATGTTCCAGGCACCCCACCTCTATCCCTGGATGACCGTCACCCAGAATGTCGGCGTGGGCCTCACTTTCGCCCGCTGGGGCAAGAAGGAGATCGAGGAGCGGGTGAACGAGGCGATCCGCCTCGTGGAACTCCAGGACTTCGCCCAGGCCAACGTGCAGGACCTGTCCGGCGGCCAGCAGCAGCGCGTGGCCCTGGCGCGCTCCCTGGTCATGGAGCCCGAGATGCTGCTCCTGGACGAGCCCTTCTCGGCCCTGGACGCCTTCACCCGCGCCGCGTTGCAGAAGGACGTGCGGGCCATCTCCAAGCGCCTCGGATTCAACATCGTCATCGTCACCCACGACATCGACGAGGCGGTGATCATGGCCGACCGCGCCGTGATCATGGCGGGATCACCCGGTGACATCGTGCACGAACTGGACGTGGACCTGCCCGATCCCCGGGATCGGACGGATCCCCAGGTCCAGAGCCTGCGTGCGCGGCTCATGGCCACCTTCCAGGAGGCGGCCAACTACAGGAAGCCGGAGGTTGCACTGGCCTGAAGAGGCCACGATGAGAGCCATTTAGCGAACCACCCGGTACTTGCATGCGGGGCCGGGCCAACCAAGCCGTTACGCCGGCTTGTATCTGAGGAGACCGAGAATGAAGAAATATCTTGAGAAAGTGGACACCCATCCGCGCGCCTTGGTGCATGTCGACGGATGTTCCTGCGGCACGTGCGGCAAGTCCAGGTCGGTCGATCCCCGCCTGCAACAGATGATGCCGGACAATCCTGATATCGCGGACGGCATGGAGGATCCCAACCTCGCGCTGGCTTACGACCCCACGTTCGCCTCCGTGCTGGGCACCGGCGTCAGCCGCCGCGACCTGCTCAAGATGGCCGGCCTCGCCGCCATGGGCGCCCTGGGGGGCATGATGTCCTCCATGCCGGCCTTCGCCCAGCAGAAGAAGGCCGACGGCAAGAAGTTCACCAAGCCCTTCGACCCGGTCCTGAAGATCGGCTACATCCCCATCACCGACGCCGCCACCCTGCTGGTGGCCCACGAGAGGGGCTTCTTCAAGCGCTATGGCATCGAGTCCGAGCCGCCCACCCTGATCCGGGGCTGGTCGCCCCTGGTGGAGGCCTTCTCCTCCCAGCGCTTCAACCTGACGCACATGCTGATCCCGGTGCCGATCTACATGCGCTACAACAACAAGTTCCCGGTGAAGATCACGGCCTGGAACCACACCAACGGCTCCGGCATGGTCGTCAGCGAGAAGGCCGGCATCAACTCGGTCAAGGACCTGGGCGGCAAGCAGTTCGCCGTGCCCTACTGGTACTCCATCCACAACATCCTGTCCCAGAAGATCATGCGCCAGGCGGGCCTGACGCCGGTGATCCGGCCCCAGGACGCCAAGCTGGCGCCCAACGAGGTCAACCTCCTGGTGCTGAACCCGCCCGACATGCCGCCCGCCCTGGCGGCCGGCCAGATCCACGGCTACTGCGTCGCCGAACCCTTCAACGCCCTGGGCGAGCTCAAGGCCGGCGGCAAGATGCTGCGCTTCACCGGCGACGTGTGGAAAGGCCACCCCTGCTGCGTGGTGGTCATGCACGAGGACGACGCCATGGACCCGGCCCGGGCCCAGTGGGCACAGGGCATCCACAACGCCATCGTCGATGCCCAGCTGTACCTTGGCGCCAACCGCAAGGCCATGGCCCAGATGCTGTCCAAGGACGGCAAGAAATACCTGCCCTTCCCCCAGGAGGTGGTGGAGCGGGCGTTGATGTTCTACGATCCGGCCGACTACGCCAACCCGCCCGCCATCAAGAATGCGGATTGGGAACAGAGCCGCATCAACTTCCAGGGCTGGCCCTTCCCCAGCGCCACCAAGCAGGTGGTGGCCGACATGAAGACCACCCTGGTGGGCGGCGAGCTCGACTTCCTCAAGAAGCTCACGCCGGACTTCGTGGCCAAGGACCTGGTGCAGTACACCTACATCAAGAATGCCCTGGACGCGCGTCCGAAATGGAAGTGGGACCTCAGCGTTCCGCAAAAAGGCAATCCCTTCGAGCGTAAAGAGGTGATCGAGCTATGAGTCTTGCCACGCCTCCCGACCGCCAGGGCGGGTTCCTCAACCTGGGGCAGCTCGTCCTCCAGCGCCTGGGCTGGGCGCTGGGGGGGCTGGCCATCCTGGCGGTGCTGTGGCTGATTGCCGGCCACATGATCAGTTCCAACCCCAAGACGGCGACCTATTCCACGTTCGGCCTGATCCCGACGCTGCAGGCATTCCCGGACATGTGGGAGGCTGGCAAGATTCAGAATGCGTCCCTGGCCAGCGGCTATCGCCTGGGGGCTGGGATGCTGATCGCCATCCTGATCGGCGTGCCGATCGGCGTGATGGTGGGCCGCATCAAGTGGTTCGCGGCCTACAGCAACTCGCCCTTCCAGTTCGTGCGCATGATCAGCCCCCTGGCCTGGATGCCCATAGCCGTGCTGGTGTTCTCCACCTGGAACGGCTCGATCATCTTCCTGATCGCAATGGCCTCGGTCTGGCCGGTGCTGTTCGCCACGGCGGCCGGCCTGGCCAAGGTGGACCCCGCCTGGTTCAAGGTGGCCCGCAACCTGGGGGCCAGTCCGCTGCAGATGCTCACCCAGATCATCATGCCGGCCATCGCCTTCGACGTGTTCTCGGGCATCCGCCTGGCCCTGGGCGTGGCCTGGATCGTGCTGGTGCCGGCGGAATACCTGGGCGTGACCTCGGGCCTGGGCTATGCGATCGAGGACGCCCGCGAAACCCTGACCTACAACCACCTGACCGCGCTGGTGCTGACCATCGGTGTGATCGGGTACGCGCTGGACAGCATGCTGGTGATGCTGATCAAGCGGTTCAGCTGGCAACGCGGGGGGGCGACATGAACCGCCGCGTCGTTCCAGAAGGAGTGAAATCGGTGATGACCGTGATCCGGACCATCGGCATCGGGCAGGCGCCCGCGGGCGCGCCCCCTTTCCCCACCCCAGGCAGCAGGGAGGCGTGTCAATCATGAGCGGAAACACAGCGATCAGCGGCGGTGCCATGGTCAGCGCCGGGGTGACGGGAAACTGCCTGTCCCGTGCCCTCAAGGCCACGGCCAGCAACTCGGTACAGTTCGTCGTGGGCCTGGTGGCGCTGGTGGCCCTCTGGTGGCTGGCGATCCACTACGTCACCCAGGACCCGTCCCTGTCCCAGTTCAAGGACTTCTCGCCGGCGTCGACCTTCGAGGCCTTCCCGGAAATATGGGAGGACGGCACGATCCAGGCGGCGCTCCAGTCCAGCGGCTATCGCCTGGGCATGGGCCTGTTCCTGGCCATCGCCATCGGCGTGCCCGTGGGCATCGTGTTCGGGCGGGTGAAATGGTTCCAGAACCTGTTCAACGTGCCATTCCAGTTCCTGCGCATGATCAGCCCCCTCTCCTGGGAACCCATCGCGGTGGTGGTGTTCGTGGGCTGGGAAGAAGCGATCATCTTCCTGATCGCGGTGGCGGCCGTCTGGCCGGTGATCTTCTCCACCGCCGCGGGCCTGGCCAAGGTGGACCCGAACTGGTTCAAGGTGGCGCGCAACCTGGGCGCCAAGCCCTACCACATGGTCACGCGAATCATCATCCCCGCCATCATGTTCGACGTGCTCACAGGCATCCGCCTGGCCCTGGGCGTGGCGTGGATCGTGATCATCCCGGCGGAGTTCCTCGGGGTGACCTCGGGCTTCGGCTATGCCATCGAGGACGCCCGGGAAAGTCTCGAATATGCGCACCTGATGGCCTTCGTGCTGGTGATCGGCGCGGTGGGCTACGTGCTGGACAGCATCTGTGTCCTGCTGATCAAGCGCTACAGCTGGCATCGGGGTTGAGCATGCACGTTCACGTTTCGATAAAGGGGTAATGCCGCCATGGCGAAAATCAACATCGTGTGCGTAACGGGCACGCGGGAAAAGCTCCAGATGGCCGCGATGTTCGCATCGGTCGCGGCCGCGACGGGAGACGAGGTGTCGGTGTTCCTGTCGATGAACGCCTTGCCCTATTTCGTGAAGGGGCGCGCGCCCGACGCGCCCGTCGAGGGCGAGATGGGCCGGCTGATGGCGCAGAAGGGCGTGCCGCCCTTCAAGCAGCTGTTCCAGCAGGCGGTCGAGTTGGGCGATGCCAAGCTCCTGCCCTGTTCCATGGCCATGGATCTGATGAAGATCACCAAGGAGGACATGGACGGAGAGGTGGGCCCTCCGACCGGCCTGACACGTTTTCTGAGCGATGCCGAGGGCAGCCAGGTGCTGACATTCTGAACACGGCCCATGCCGACAACCGGAGAATCAATCATGAGTGAAAAAGTCGTTGATGCGCGCGACACCTTCTGCCCGGGACCGCTGATGGAACTCATCACCCACATGAAGCAGGCGGATGTGGGCGATATCCTGGAGCTGCTGTCCACCGACGAAGGTTCGGGCAATGACGTGCCCGAGTGGGTGCACAAGGTGGGCCACGATCTGGTCAGCAATGAAAAGGTCGAGGGTGTGTGGCACATCAAGATACGCAAGGCCAAGTGACGCTGGCTCGGCCGGCATGCCCCGCAGAATTCCGCAGAGGAGAACGCAATGAGAATCTTAGTCGTCGGTGGTGGTACGGGCGGTACCATCGTGGCCAACAACCTGGCGCGCCGCCTGGCGGGCGAGATCCGCGCCGGCAAGGTGAAGATCCGGATGCTGTCCGCGTCGGACAAGCACATGTACCAGCCGGGCCTGCTGTACGTGGCCTTCGGCCAGATGATGCCGGACGAGCTCTACCGCGACCAGGCGAGCCTGCTGGAGTCCAACATCGAGTTCCACGTCGATCCGGTGACCAAGTTCCTGCTGGACGAGAACAAGGTCGTCACCCGGAGCGGCAAGACCTACGAGTACGACATCCTGGTCATGGCCACGGGCTCCCGCATCGTGCCGGAGACCATACCGGGGCTGGCCGAGGGTGCCGAGACCTTCTACGACGAAGCCGGTGCCATCAAGCTGTTCAAGAAGCTGCGTGAATTCGAGGGGGGCCGCATCGCCCTGGTGGTGGGTGTGCCCCACAAGTGTCCCATCGCTCCCGTCGAGGCCATCTTCTCGCTGCATGACTACCTGGTCTCCCGGGGCATCCGCGACAAGTGCACCATCAAGTACCACTATCCCATCGGGCGCCTGCACACCATCAAGGAAGTCGCCACCTGGGTGCAGCCCCACTTCGACCGCATGGGCATCGAGACCGAGACCCTGTTCAACATCAAGGAGGTGGACGTGGAGAACAAGGTGGTGCGCAGCGAGGAAGGCACCGAGTCCCAATACGACCTGCTGATCGCCATCCCGCCCCATCGCGGCATGGAAGTCATCGAGAAGAACAACATGGGCCAGGGCGGCTGGATACCCACCGACCGGTTCAAGCTGACGATGAACGGACGCGACAATGTCTACGTGGTGGGGGACACCACCAACCTGCCGGTCAGCAAGACCGGGTCCGCGGCCCACTTCCAGGCCGAGGTGATCGCCGACAACATCGCCTCCATGGTGAAGATCGGGGCGCCGGTGCGCGACTACGACGGCAAGGTGTACTGCTTCATCGAGACCGGCCACAACAGCGCGACCTACGCCATGTTCAACTACCAGAACCCGCCGGACCTGAAGGAGCCGAACAAGCCCATGCACTGGTTCAAGATGTCTTACAACAAAATGTACTGGACCAGCGTGCGCGGTCTACTCTGAGGAGCCCGAACCATGACCACCGAAACCGGAATGACCGGCGCAACCCTCAGCGAAAAGGACCTGCAGCAGCTTGCCGAGTTCGCGTCCATCATCACCGCCGCCCGCGATGCCGTGTCGGACGACATCGTGCTGCGGGTCGCGGGGGCCCTGAGCGAGGGCATCACCCTGCTGGACCGCCTGACCCGCAACGAAGGCCTGATGCGCCTGCTCCAGGTGCTGGACCGCCAGGAGAGCCAGTACGTCCTCATCGCCATGTCCGAGGCCATCCGTGCCGTAAGCCAGGACATCCCGGCCCAGCCGCCGGCCCGGGGCGGCCTGGGCTGCATGGTGCGGGTGATGAGCGACCCTGGCACCCAGGAGGGGCTGCGCCTGCTCTCGGTGTTTGGCACCTACCTGAGCAAGAGCCTGCGGGATCAGCACCGGACGGGTGGAGCGGCCCTCTAGGGACCGCTCCCGGCCCGTTGACGCCGAGGTCGCGGGCCCACCGGTCCACCCGTCTTACATGGGGTTCTTGGGCTTCCTGCCGGGGCTGGCCATGGGCACATAGCCCGATACGCGGTAGAGCATGCCTTCGATGGGCTCGCCGTCCACGTAGCGGGTGGTGCGGCACATGATGACGTCGCCCCTGGCGGCCAGGTTGGAGAGATAGACGCACACGTCTTCGCGGGAGACGCCGGTTTCCTCGGCGATGTCGGCATCCAGGCTTTCGCCGTGGTCCTTGAGGTACTGCATGATGGCTTGCAACGCGGTGACTCCTCTTCAGGCCAGTGGTGCCGTCCCCGTTGCCGAGGACAGGGCGTGGCTGGCTGTTGCTATGCCCCGGAGCCCGCCGGCATGCGCGTTGTGCGCGATGGATGCCGGCCGTTCGATGCCGCTTGTCGCGGCGATCCGGGCCTGGGGTTCCCATTGTCGCAGATCGCGGCGGTTTTCCCGAATTAGATGTAGCCGAGTGCCCGGAAGCGCAGGTACAGCTCGCGGCAGGCCCAGGCATCCGTGGCGGCGTAGGCGATCTGGGCTGGCGTCAGGCGCGGCGCGGCCCAGTTGGACGTGCGCGTGCCCTTGGGGATGCGGAATTCCAGGAAGAGGCCGGCCAGGTTGCGCAGGCCCGTCTGGCCCATGCCGTGGCGCCGGGCGATGGCGCCCAGGTCCAGCACGGCGGCGGCCTCGAAGGGAAACAGCAGCTTCAGCTGGCGCAGGTCGTGGGCCGGGGCCACGCCCGCCTTGACGATGCCCGGGGTGGCCAGGATTTCCGCCACGGCATCGGCGCAGTCCACCTGCCGCAACTGGAACAGGTAGACCGCCCGGGCGGTGGCCAGCTGCACCAGGCAGGGCAGGTGGCTTTCGCCCTTGTTGAAGGCGGGCCGGGTTTCGGTGTCGAAGCCCACCACCCGTTCCCCGCGGAGGTCGTCCATGGCCTGGGCCAGGGCCTGGGGCGTGGCCACCAGACGCACCTCGCCTTCATAACGCCGGATGGGCAGCTCCGCCAGGTCCTCCCGGGAGATGGCGTCGCGGTTCGGGGCGGGCAAGGCGTTCAAGGCCTGGGCCGCCGCCTGATGGCGGCGTTGGCGCGGGAGACCTTGTCCGCCTGGTCCGCCCCGGGCATCTCCAGGACGCGGACCTTCACCGTCCTGCCCTTGATCTTGCCGTCCGCCAGCCGGCGGGCCGCTTCCCGGGCGATCTGGCGCGCCACCGCCACATGGGTGGTGAACTCGCCCACATCGATCCTGCCCACCTGCTCGGCCTTGAAGCCCGCCTCGCCGGTGAGGGCGCCCAGCACGTCGCCGGGACGGATCTTGTCCTTGCGGCCCCCCAGGATCTGCAGGGTGGCCATGGGGGGCAGCAGGGGTTTCTCACTGGCCGGGGCCAGTTCGGCGATGGGGTGCCATTCCACGGCGGTGCGCAGCTCCCGGGCGATGTCGTCCACCCGCCGCATCTGGTTTGGGCTGGCCAGGCTCAGGGCCCAGCCGTCCTGGTCGGCGCGGCCGGTGCGGCCGATGCGGTGGATGTAGACCTCCGGGTCCGGCGTCACGTCCACGTTGATGACCGCCTCCAGCTGGGCGATGTCCAGGCCCCGGGCGGCCACGTCGGTGGCCACCAGCACGGAGCAGCTGCGGTTGGCGAACTGGATCAGCACCTGGTCCCGTTCCCGCTGTTCCAGCTCGCCATGCAGGGCCAGGGCATGGAAGCCCTTGGCGCGCAGGACCTTCAGCAGGTCGCGGCATTGCTGGCGGGTGTTGCAGAAGGCCAGGGTGCTGACGGGGCGGTAGTGGTTGAGCAGCGTGGCCACGGCCTCCAGCCTGGCCCCGTTCTCCACCTCGTAGAAGCGCTGGCGTATCTTGTCGGCCTCGTGGCGTTCCGCCAGCTTCACCTCCCTGGGCTGGCGCAGGAACTGGTGGGCGAGCCGCGCGACGGCGTCCGAGAAGGTGGCGGAGAACAGCAGGGTCTGGCGCT
>CAZREY010000080.1:0-9152 GCA_964599015.1 uncultured Thiobacillus sp. | reverse complement strand
GGCTTGATGTCCTGGATCTCCACGGACTTCAGGGTCAGGCCCCAGTCCGCCACGTCGTCGGCGATGGACTCCTTCAGCCGCGCCTTGATCTGGTCCCGGCTGGACAGGGCCTGGTCCAGGTCCATGTCGCCGATGATGGCCCGCAGGGAGGTCTGCACCAGGTTCATCACCGCCATCTGGAAGTTGGTCACGCCGTACACCGCGCTCTGGGTATCCGTCACCTTCACGAAGGCGATGGCATTGGTCACCAGCACGGCGTTGTCCCGGGTGATGACCTCCTGCTCGGGGATGTCCAGGATCAGGTCCTTGGTGGTGACCTTGTAGGACACGTTGTCGATGTAGGGCACCAGCACGTGCAGGCCGGGCATGATGGTCTTCAGGTACTTGCCCAGGCGCTCCACCACCCATTCCTCCCCCTGGGGCACGATGCGCACGCCCTTCCACAGGGTGACCAGCAGGAACAGCAGCAGAATGACCGATACGATTTCACCACCCATGGCAGCCTCCTAGAGTTTTTCGACTTTCAGCGTTTGGCCCAGCACGTCCACGATCCTGGCCTTCTCGCCCGCGGCGATGGGCGCATCCGCCACCACCGGCCAGCGGTCCGAACCCAGCACCGGGCGCTGGAACAGCATCTCCCCCTCGCCCATCTCCGGCACGGCCCGGGTGATCAGGCCCGTCACGCCCAGCACGCCTTCCTTGGCCTGGCCAGCGCGGGTGCGGTCCGGGTTCCGGAAGTATTTCAGCCACACCCCGGTCATGGCCAGGGAGGCCACCGCCCAGCCCATCACCTGGGCGGCGAAGCCCAGGGGCAACACGGCCACCACGGCGCCCACCAGCAGGGCCCCCAGGCCGAACCAGAGGAGAAAGAAAGTGGGCGTCAGCATCTCGATGCCGATCAGCACCATGCCCAGCACCAGCCAGTGCCACCAGACCAGCTCCATGGATATTCCTCAGTGTGTAGCCAGGGGGATTTTACCGATCTTCAGGCGCCATTCCCGGGGACCGGTGTCATGGACCGAATTCCCGCCGCTGTCCACCGCCACGGTGACGGGCATGTTTTCCACCTGGAACTCATACACGGCCTCCATGCCCAGCTCCGGGAAGGCCAGCACCCGGGCGGCGCGGATGGCCTTGGACACCAGGTAGGCCGCCCCTCCCACGGCGATGCAGTAGACCCCCCCGTGGGCCCGGATGGAGGCGATGGCCTCCGGCCCCCGCTCCGACTTGCCCACCATGCCCAGCAGGCCCACCTTGTCCCCCAGCATCAGCTCGGTGAACTTGTCCATGCGGCTGGCGGTGGTGGGACCGGCGGGGCCCACGGCCTCGTCCCCCACCGCGTCCACCGGGCCCACGTAGTAGATGAAGCGGTTCCTGAAGTCCACCGGCAGGGGCTCGCCCCGGACCACCAGGTCGGCGATGCGCTTGTGGGCCGCGTCCCGGCCCGTGAGCAACTTGCCGGAGAGCAGCAACTGCTCCCCGGCCTTCCAGGCGGCGGTGTCCGCCTTGGTGAGGGTGTCCAGGTCCACGCGTCGGGCCCGGGCCGGGCCGTCCCAGGCCACCTCGGGCCAGGTGGCGAGGGGCGGCGGCGTAAACGTGGCGGGGCCGCTGCCGTCCAGGGTGAAATGGACGTGGCGGGTGGCGGCGCAGTTGGGGATGAGGCCCACGGGCAGGCTGGCGGCGTGGGTGGGATAGTCCCGGATCTTCACGTCCAGCACCGTGGTCAGCCCCCCCAGGCCCTGGGCGCCGATGCCCAGGGCGTTGACCTTGTCCACCAGTTCCAGGCGCAGCTCCTCCACCCGGTTGCGGGGCCCCCGGGCCCGCAGTTCGTGGATGTCGATGGGCTCCATGAGGGCTTCCTTGGCCAGCAACAGGGCCTTTTCCGGCGTGCCCCCCAGGCCGATGCCCAGGATGCCCGGCGGGCACCAGCCGGCCCCCATCTCAGGCACCTGCTCCAGCACCCAGTCGACGATGGAATCGGAGGGGTTCAGCACCGCGAAGCGGGCCTTGTTCTCCGACCCGCCTCCCTTGGCGGCGCAGGTCACCTCCAGTCCGTCGCCGGGCACGATCTCGTAGTGGATCACCGCCGGTGTGTTGTCCCGGGTGTTGCGCCTGGCGCCCGCCGGGTCCGCCAGCACCGAGGCCCGCAGGGGGTTGTCCGGATCCATGTAGGCCCGGCGCACGCCCTCGTTCACCATGTCCTCCACCGCCATGTCGCCCGCCCAGCGCAGGTCCCGCCCCACCTTCAGGAACACCACGGCGATGCCCGTATCCTGGCAGATGGGCCGGTGGCCCTCGGCGCACAGGCGGGAGTTGATGAGGATCTGGGCCAGGGCGTCCCTGGCGGCGGGGGAGGCTTCCCGTTCGTAGGCCTCCTTCACCGCCCGGACGAAGTCCGCCGGGTGGTAGATGGAAATGAACTGGAAGGCGTCGGCGATGGACTGGATGAAGTCTTCCTGGCGGATGGTGCTCATGGCGCTCTCCTCGTTGCGGTCTTGCCCCTGCCCTATTTCCGGTCCCGCCACACCAGCAGGCCCTGGGCATTCAGATGCACGTCATTGGCCAGCAGGTCCCGGCAGACGGCCTCGTCCAGGGTGCAGCCGTGGGCCCGCAGCCGGGTCATGAGGCTTTTCTCCAGCGCCGCCTCCAGGGCGGCCTGGCGGGCCTCCCCCTCCCCTTCCACCGCCAGGGTCAGTTCGCACCACTCGTCGATGAATTCGTGCAGCCGGGGCGCCAGGGCCTCCAGATTGGTGACACGGCCGTAGTGGGTGAGGAAGGCCGCCTCCGGTTCCAGGGCCAGGATGCGGTCCAGGGAGGCGTGCAGGGCCATGGGATCGAACTGCACCGGGGTGGTGGTGGGGTAGATGAAGGGGCGGGCCTCTTCCTCGCCGCCCACGTCGCCGGCCACGTCGAACTCCCGGTAGGAGATGCCGAAGGTATCGCCCGTGAACACGCTTTCGCTGTGGGCATCGTGGATGCAGAAATGGTGGCGGGCATGGCCCGGGGTGTCCAGGAAGGTGAGCACCCGGCCGCGGAAATCCAGGCGGAAGTTGTCGGGGGCCTCGATGACCCGCTCCGCCGGCACCGGCACGATCTCGCCGTAGAGCCGCAGGAAGTTCTCCCGGCCGTAGACCTGGATGGAACCGGCCACCAGCCGGGCGGGGTCGATGAGATGGCGGGCGCCGCTGGGATGCGCCACGAGCATGGCATTGGCGCATTCCCGCATCCGGGCCCCCGCCGCGCCGGCATGGTCCAGGTGCACGTGGGTGGCGATGACGTAGTCCACGTCCCGCGGCGTCAGACCCAGGCCCTTCAGCTCCGCCAGCACCGAGGGCACCGACTGGTTGGTGCCGGTGTCGACGATGGCCACGTGGCCCTGTTCGATGATGAGGTGGATGGCCGCCAGCCCGGGGCGCAGGTAGTCGGCATCCAGGGTGACGATGCCGTGGTCATGATGGATGGGTGGGATCATGGTTGTCAGCGTGGTTGTTCAGGGCACGGATGTTTCGATCTGGTACTCGGCCCCACTGTCCAGGGCGAGGGCCTCCTTCAATACCGGCATGCACGTCTTGAGCGTGGCCGCCAGGGTCCAGGGCGGGTTGATGATGAACATGCCGGAACCGTGCATGCCGAAACCCTCCCTGCCGGGCCGCTGGACGGTGAGGCGCGCGTCCAGCCATTCGACCTTCAGCCCGTGCAGCCGTTCCGGCAGGCGCCGGGCCTCGGGCCTTTGCAGCAGGGGGTACCACAGGGCGTAGGTGCCGGTGGCGAAGCGCGTCAGGCTGTCCTTCATCGCCTCCACCACCCGGCCGTAGTCCCGCTTGTCCTCGTAGGAGGGGTCCATGAGCACCAGGGCCCGGCGCGGCGGCGGGGGCAGCAGGCTCTTCAGGCCGGCGAAGCCGTCTCCCTGGGTCACCATCACCTGGCGGCGGGCATCCTGGAAGGTCTTGCCCAGCAGGTCCACGTCCGTGGGGTGCAGCTCGAACAGACGCAGGCGGTCGTCCGGGCGCAGCAGCTTCCAGGCCAGGTAGGGGGAACCGGGGTAGAAGGTCAGGCGGCCCTCCGGGTTCATGCCCCGCACCAGGTCCACGTAGTCGGCCAGCTCGGGGGGCAGGTCCGCGCGTTCCCACAGACGGGCGATGCCCGCCGCCCACTCGGCGTTCTGGGCTGCGTAGCCCGCGTCCAGGCCGTAGGCCCCGGCGCCGGCATGGGTGTCGATGACCCAGTAGGGCTTGTCCTTTTTGGCCAGATAGCGCATCAGACAGACCAGCACGAAGTGCTTGAGCACATCCGCGTGATTGCCTGCATGGAAGGCGTGGCGATAACTGAGCATGGCGAGGCTTGCATGGAAGTCCCGCCATTGTAGGGGGTTGACTTGATTTCCATGTTTGTACGATCATGGAAATATGGAAATCAAGTCCGCCGTCACCGCCCTCGCCGCCCTGGCCCAGGAAACCCGCCTGGCCGCCTACCGGGTCCTCGTCGCCGCCGGGGAACAAGGCCTGCCCGCCGGCGAGATCGCCGCGCAACTCGGAGTGCCCCCCGCCACTCTGTCCTTCCACCTGAAGGAACTGGCCCACGCCGGCCTGGTGACCAGCCGCAACGAGGGGCGTTTCGTCATCTACGCGGCGGACTATGTCGTCATGACCGGACTCATCGGCTTCCTCAGCGAGGAATGCTGCGCCGGCCGCCCCGAACTCTGCCTGCCCGCCGCCAGGCCGGCCAAGGCCTGCAAGACCTGTTGACCCACCTCTAGGAAACTCCAATGAGCAAGACCGTCCTCATCCTCTGCACCGGCAACTCCTGCCGTTCCCAAATGGCCGAAGTCCTGGTGAACCACGACCTGGCCGGCAGCGTTCGGGCCCTGTCCGCCGGCACCAAACCCCAGCCCAGGGTGGCGGAGGGCGCCATCGCCGCCCTGAAGGACGCCGGCCTCGACACCGACGGCCTCTACCCCAAGGACGTGGACGCGGTGATGAACCAGGACATCGATCTGGTGGTGACGGTGTGCGACAACGCCAAGGAGACCTGCCCGGTCTTCCCCCGGCCCGTGCCCAGCATCCATCTGCCCTTCCACGACCCCCACGGCGAGCCCCTGGAGAGCTTCCTCAAGGTGCGTGACGACATCCGCGCGCGCCTGATCCCCGCGGTACGTGAACGTCTGGGTGTCTGATCACTTTACCGTCCCAGGAGGCTGCCATGGCTGAACCCATCCTGAACGTACTGTTCCTGTGTACGGGCAACTCGGCCCGTTCCATCCTGGCCGAGGGCATGCTCAACAACCTGGCCTTCAACAAGGGCCGCTTTCGTGCCTTCAGTGCTGGCAGCCACCCCGCCGGATCGGTCAATCCCTTTGCCATCGAATTGCTGGAAAAGAACCATCTCCCCACCGAAGGACTGCGCAGCAAGTCCTGGGACGAGTTCGCCCAGCCCGGCGCGCCTGAACTGGATTTCGTCTTCACGGTCTGCGACAAGGCCGCGGGCGAGGTCTGCACCGCATGGCCAGGCCAACCCATGACTGCCCACTGGGGCGTGCCTGACCCGGCCGCCGTGGAAGGCAGCGACGAAGCCAGGCGCAGGGCATTCTTCCAGGCCTACAACCAGCTGCTGAACCGCATCAGCCTGTTCGCCAACCTGCCTTTCGACAAGCTGGACCGCCTCTCGCTGAAGCAGCGCCTGGATGCCATCGGCAAGGAGTCCTGACCATGTCCGCCCAATGTGAAGTCACGGCCAAGCGGGCCGCGGGTGCGTCCATGAGCATGTTCGAGCGCTGGCTGACCCTTTGGGTGACCCTGTGCATCGTGGCCGGCGTGGCCCTGGGACAACTCATGCCCGCGCCTTTCCAGGCCCTGGGCCGCATGGAGGTGGCCCGGGTCAACCTGCCGGTGGGCCTGCTGATCTGGGTGATGATCATCCCCATGCTGATGAAGATCGACTTCGGCGCCCTGCATCAGGTCAAGACTCACTGGAAGGGCATCGGCGTCACCCTGTTCGTGAACTGGGCGGTGAAGCCCTTCTCCATGGCCCTGCTGGCCTGGCTGTTCATCCGCAATTGGTTCGCGCCCTATCTACCGGCAGAACAACTGGACAGCTACGTCGCCGGTCTCATCCTCCTGGCGGCGGCGCCCTGTACCGCCATGGTATTCGTGTGGAGCCGGCTTACCGGCGGCGACCCCTACTTCACCCTGTCCCAGGTGGCGCTGAACGACACCATCATGATCTTCGCCTTCGCGCCCATCGTGGGCCTGCTGCTGGGGTTGTCGGCGATCACGGTGCCATGGGCGACGCTTTTTACATCCGTTCTGCTGTACATCGTCATCCCGGTGATCCTGGCCCAGCTCTGGCGCAAACAGTTGCTGAAGCAGGGACAGGCGAAATTCGACGCCACCCTGGCCACCCTGGGCCACGCCTCCATCCTGGCCCTGCTGGCCACCCTGGTGCTGCTGTTCGCCTTCCAGGGGGAGGCCATCATCAACCAGCCGCTGATCATCGCCCTGCTGGCGGTGCCCATCCTGATCCAGGTGTTCTTCAACTCGGGCCTGGCCTACTGGCTGAACCGCAAGGTGGGGGAAAAGCACAACGTGGCGTGTCCTTCGGCCCTCATCGGCGCCTCCAACTTCTTCGAACTGGCGGTGGCGGCAGCCATCTCCCTGTTCGGCTTTGATTCCGGCGCGGCCCTGGCCACCGTGGTGGGGGTACTCATCGAGGTACCGGTCATGCTGCTGGTGGTGAAACTCGTCAATCAAAGCAAGGGCTGGTATGAAGCTGGCCTGAATACTCACTAAGGAATTCCCATGCGCAAACTTCTGTCCCTGTTTGCCCTGTTGCTGGCACTGCCCGCCCTGGCCGACTACCAACCCAAGGCCGAGAAGGTGGTGGACAACGTGTACGCCATCATCGGCCCCCTGGGACAGCGCAATCTGGACAACGACGGCCTGAACGCCAACTACGGTTTCATCGTCACCCCGGAAGGCGTCATCCTCATCGACTCCGGCGCCAGCAAGCTGGGCGCGCAAAAGCTGGAAGCCGCCATCGCCAAGATCACCGACAAACCCGTGCGCTGGGTCATCAACACCGGCAGCCAGGACCATCGATGGCTGGGCAACGACCACTTCGCCGGCCGGGGCGCCCAGGTCATCGCCATGAAGCGCACCGCGGCCACCCAGGTGGAGTTCGGCGCCCAGCACATGGGCATGCTGAAAAGCTTCCTGGGCCCCCGACTGGAAGGTACCCACCCCCTGCCGGCCACCACCGTGCACGACGGGGATGAAGCCACCCTAACGCTGGGAGGAGAAACCCTGGTGCTGCGCCATACCGACGCCCATTTCCCCGGCGACGCCTGGGTCTGGCTGCCCAAGCGAAACGTGATGTTCACCGGCGACCTGGTGTACGTGGACCGGCTCCTGGGGGTGTTGCCCTGGTCCAGCGTGAAGAAGGGCCAGCGGGCATTCCACGCCCTGGAAGCCCTGAACCCGAAGCACATCGTGCCCGGCCATGGCGGCGTGTGCGACCTGGCCAAGGCCCGACATGATTCCGGCGACTACGAGGATTTCCTGGCCAACGTCATCGGCAAGGCCGCCCAGGACATGGAGCCCCTTGCAGCCACCCTGGATAAATACATGGACCTGCCCCAGTTCCGTCTGCTGCAGAACTATGACGACTTGCACCGGGCCAACATGAGCCGGGCCTTCACGGAGTTCGAATCCGCGCCATGACCCCCCGGCTGCAATCCCGCATCACCTGCCCCCAGTGCAGCCACGCCGAGACAGAGACCATGCCCACCGACGCCTGCCAGTGGTTCTACACCTGCAAGGCCTGCGGCGGCTGTTGCGGCTGAACCATGTTCGACGCCCTCGCCACCCTGCTGGTCTTCGAACTGGCCGGCCTGTCCCCCGGCTCGCCCACGGGCGCGGCCCTGCATTTCTTCGTCATGGACGTGGTGAAGATCCTGGTGCTGCTCACCACGGTGATCTACCTCATGGGCTGGCTGCGGGCCCTGCTCACGCCTGAACGGGTGCGGGCCATGATGCGCGGCCGTTCCGGGCCCGGTGCCCGCCTCATGGCCGTGGGCCTGGGAGCGGTGACGCCCTTCTGCTCCTGTTCCTCCATTCCCCTGTTCATCGGCTTCGTGGAGGCGGGCATCCCCCTGGGGGTGACCCTCTCCTTCCTCATCGCCAGTCCCATGGTGAACCAGGTGGCGGTGGTGGTCCTGGCCGGCGTCATCGGCTGGCAGATGACCCTTGTCTATGTGCTGACGGGCCTCACCATTGCCTTCGTGGGCGGCTACGTGTTGCAGGCCTTCAAGCTGGAACGCTGGGTGGAGGACTACGTGTGGCAGATCCGCATGGGGGATGCCCACACGCAGGCCCCGGACAACTCCCTCTCCGCTCGCCACGACTACGCCTGGAACGAGGTGCGCCAAATCGTGGGCCGCATCTGGAAATACGTGTTGATCGGCGTGGGCATCGGCGCCCTCATCCACGGCTACGTGCCGGCGGATTTCGTGGCCCGCATCGCCGGCGATGGCTCGGTGCTGTCGGTGGTGGTGGCCGTGCTGGCGGGGGTACCCATGTATTCCGACGCCGTGGGCATCATCCCCGTGGCCGAAGCCCTGCTGGGCAAGGGGGTGCCCCTGGGCACCGTGCTGGCCTTCATGATGGCGGTCATCGCCCTGTCCCTGCCGGAGATGCTGATCCTGCGCAAGGTGGTGCAGTGGCCCCTGCTGGGCATTTTTGCCGGCTATCTTGCCGTCTCGTTCGTGCTGGTCGGCGTCCTGTTCAACAATCTGAGGAGCCTCTTCTGATGAGTGCCGAACTCCACCCCTCCATCGTCGCCCTGGTGGCCCTGGCCGCCAACATCGCCGCCAACCACCCCAGGCAGGGTCTCTGCCAGGTGGACAAGCTCAAGGGCTATGGCGTCGCCAAGGAACAGATCGATGCGGTCATCGAGATCGCCCGGCATATCCGGGACGAGGCGGGGCAAAAGCTGGATGCCCAGTTCGACGAAGCCTATGCCGAATGCATGGCGCCGGCCAAGCCCGCCATCAAGCCTGACCCCTTCGCCAACATCGCCGTGAAGGAAACCGGCGGCGCCTGCTGCACCCCCACGAAGTCCGGCCAGTCCTGCTGCTGAGGTGCCTGCCATGAATCCCG
>CAZREY010000079.1:0-9160 GCA_964599015.1 uncultured Thiobacillus sp. | reverse complement strand
ACCTGGGCCACGCCTTTGTCGTCCAGGCGCACCCGGGCCTGCCAGAAGATGCGGGTGTCGAAGAGCTCCCGGGCCGTGCCCTCGCCGCCGCCGCCACCGCTGGCCACGGCCTTGCGGCCGTAGTGGCGCTTGCCCACCACCTGCATCTGGGCGGTGCTGGTGGTCACGTTGATGCCCCGGCACTGCATCATGGCGTCCAGCAGCTTCCAGCTGGTGTTGGGGGCCAGTTCCAGCAGGCCCTCGTCCACCGCCGCCAGGGCCACTTCCGCGTGCTTCGGCACGCTGCCGTCCGGGCGCTTCACCTGGACCTTCATCTTGACCTTCTCCCGGGTACGGTACTTGGGCTTGTCCGTTTCCAGCTTCACGTCCAGGGCGTAGCCGGACCAGCCGGCCTGGATTTCCGTGGCGCCCATGCGGAAGGCGGGCCTGCCCAGGTCGATCATGGCGGTGGGCCGCACGCCCGCCACCCGGCCCCGCACCGCCAGGGCGGTGACGAAGACGTTGGGGCCGTATTCCGGCTTGATGGGCACCGCGATGACCGGGTTGTCCCGCTTCACCTCCGTGACCCAGGCATCCAGCACGCCTTCCCGTTCCACACCCACCAGCACCCGGGCGGACTCGAAGGGCATGGAGAGGCGCAGGCGGGCGGTCTCGCCGATGTCGTAGCGGCGCTTCTCGGGGACCAGGTCCATGCGGTCGTTGTCCGAGGCGTCCACCCAGCCGTCGCCTTCCGGCACCCATACATCCACCTGGGCATGGCTGGCGCGGCCGTCCGCGTCCTGGGCCCGGGCCTCCAGCACCAGGGTGCCCGTGGCGGCACTGGAGGTCTCGCAGATGAACAGGCCCTTGTCGTCGCTGACACCGGCGCACTCCGCCTTCAGGGGCGTGATCTCCTCGGCATGGTCATAGGCGTAGAAGCCGCCGATGACGCGCTTGCGATAGGAGTGCCAGTCCCGCTGGAACAGGCGGCCCTGCACCGGCACGCCGGCCAGGGGCTTACCGGCGGCATCGACGGCGTAGATGCGGAAGCGCTGGCGGGCCTTGGCCTGGACCCAGTTGTCCGGCTGGACACCCACCAGCACCTTGGAGGGGTAGAGGGGCACCCGGGCGGCGGCACTGCGGGTCTCGCCGTTGGCGTCCCGGTATTCCGCCTCCGCCACCAGGATGCGGGGGGTGTCCAGTCTTGGCAGCTTGTCCCAGCCGGCCCGGCCGGCACCGCCCTCGTCCAGCTTGAACTTGAGGGTCGCCAGGGGGATGGGCTGGTCGCCATCCACCGAGACATAACCCTCGCCCACTTCGTAGTCGCCGATGCGCCAGTCCCCGTTCCCGGCCTGGCGCCCCGGCTTCACCGGGCCGTTGGCGAAGCTGGCCTGGGGATGGTCGTCGAAGTGCACGCCATAGGCCTGCAACTGCCCCCGCAGGGTGACGGGCAACTGGCTGGCGGCGCCCCCGGCCAGGTGGCTGGCCTGCATGTCCAGGCGGATTTCTTCAGGATTGACGGCCTGGGCCGGGCCCGAGAGCCGGGCCCGCATGTTGGGCACCCGGAAGGCTGCCACCCTGAACTCGCCGGCCTCCAGTTCGTTGCGGCCCCGCTTCTTCTGGGTGTGGGTGGCGAAGATGCGCCACACGCCCTGCTTCACCTCCCTGGGCAGGGTGTAGGCCAGGTCGGCGATGCCCTGGTCGTCCCAGGCCACGGGCAGTTTCACTTCCTCGCCGCTGCCCTGGTGGCGCAGGATGACCTCCTTGCCCAGCTCGGCTTTTTCCACGAAGCCGAAGCCCACGGACTTCTTGCGGCGCACGAAGAGTTTCATGGCCACCTCCTCGCCGCCCCGGTACAGGCCCCGGTCCAGCACGGCGTGGGCGATGTAGGGCCCCTGCCTGCTGTCCGAGTAGAGGTTGACGCGCCTGGGGGAGATGCCGTCGTTCCAGTCGGACAGCAGGAAGCTGAAGTCGTCGCCGCTCCGGGCGGTGACGAACCACTGGCGGTCGTACTGGTCCAGGCAGCCGGGCAGGGTGCCGGCGTCCGGCAGGGCCGCATTGATGCGCAGGATGCCGTTCCCATCGGTCCTGCCCTGGGCGTGGCGCTTGCCGCCGCAGTCCATGACCGTCACCTCCGCGTCGGCCACGGGCCGGCCGTCGTCCAGGCGGGTGACCCAGGCCAGGGAGGACTCGCCCCCCAGCTTGAAGTGGATGGCCAGGTTGGTGACCAGGGCCGAGGCGCGCACGTGGTAGGGCCTGGCCTTGTCCATCAAGGCCGCCCCCAGGCGGGGGCTGGCCACCTCAACGATGTGGAAGCCGGCGCCTCTGAGGGGAATGCCGATGACCTCGGTCTCCTTGTCCGGCAGGGGTTTGGGCAGGGGCAGGGAGGCGATCCTGTGGCGGGGCTCGAAGATGGAATCCTCGGCGCCGAAGTGGGTCACTTTCACCTCGTCCTTCTCAGGATCGGGCCGGCCCCAGGTGTCCCGGTCCATCTGCTGGATGCGGCGCATCCAGGCGATGATCTCCAGGGGGTCCCGGGTGCTGAGCATCTCGGCGTTCAGGTGGGCATGACTTTTCGAGAGGGGGTCCACGTAGCGCAGGGTCAGCGGCAGGGCGGGCTCGGCGTTCAGCTCATGGATGCCGAAGCCGGCGGCGAACCTGGCCAGGGGCGGGGCCAGGTCCGTCTTCACCGCCAGGGGGAAGCGTTTTGCGTTGAGCAGAGGCCGGCCGGCATCGTCCTTCAGGCCCTTGGGCAGGCTCAGGGTGAGGCCGGCGTTTTCCGGGAAGGGGCCGGGGAATGCCACGGACTGGGTGTGGCCGGACTTCAGGTCGTCCGCCGAAAGCATGGCTTTCCACGTGCGGCCGGCCCCCTTCAGGGTGACCTTGCCCGCCAGCCTGGCATCCACCGGGGCGCTGAAATTCAGCCGCATGGGCAGCACTGGCAGGCAGGGGGCCCGGGCGTTGAGCTTCTGGCAATGGAGCTTCGCGGTGAACTCGGGCCGGGTCTTGAAGGCCAGGGTCTGGGCGGTGGCATTGGCCACGCCGGAGGGGGATTCGATGCCCGCCTCCCAGACGAGGTTGATTTTCGCGCCGGCGGGCAGGCGACGGCCGCAGCGGGCCACCACCACGGGGGCGTCGGGCCGGGTGGCCGCCGCCAGCAGGCTGGAGCGCGCATCGCCGCCGGGGGCGCGGAAGCTGAACACCGGGTTCAGGTCCCGGTCCACGGCGTGGAAGTAGTCCTGGAAGAAGCGTTCGCTGGCCTCCAGCACCTTGCGCTTGTCCGCATCGCCCACAAGCCGGGCGGGGATGCGTTCCGCCACGCCCTCCGCCACGCACCACAGGCGGCCCGCCAGGGAGGCTTCCTTCACCGGCGCGTCCAGGCCCAGGACGAAGACCTGGTCCTCGCTGATGGCTTCGCTGCCTTCCTCCGGGACGGAAACGAGAATGGCCGGCCCGCCGGTGCTGAAGTGGTAGGTGGCCGGGGCCAGGGTTTCGCCGGCCAGGGTCTTGAGGCCGGGGCGGGTGCTGAACTCACAGTTCAGGCCGGCGGACAGGTCCGCGGCGAAGTCGTACACCCAGTTGCGGCTGTCCACCCAGCGGCCCGCGCCCTTGGACGGACAGGCGGCGATGAAGGGATCGCTCAGGCGGGGGTCCCCCAGGGGCACCATGTCGGCAGCGAAGCGCACGCTCACCTGGCGCACGCCCTTCACCTCGCCCTGGGGGGAGAACTGCTCCACCCCCGCCGCCCAGGCGAGCAGGGGCATCATCAGGATGGCCAGCAGGAGGGCGCGGACGGATGGGGGCATGGCGTGTTTCCTGCGTGTGTTCTGTCGTTGCCGGAGTTTACCGGCCCGTGCCGCCCCGCCGCCCACTACAGCATGCGGCGGTACAGGGCCGCGTATTCCTTGGCGCTGTGCTCCCAGCTGAAGTCCTGCTCCATGCCGTTCTTCATCATGCGCCGCCAGGCGGGCCTGATGGGGTACAGGTCCAGGGCCTGTTCCACCGCCAGCCACAGGGCGTGGGGCGTGGGCTCGTTGAAGACGAAGCCGGTGAGCCCGTCCTCCACCGTGTCCGCCAGGCCGCCGGTGGCGTGGACGATGGGCACGGCGCCGTAGCGCAGGCTGTACATCTGGTTCAGGCCGCAGGGCTCGAAGCGGGAGGGCATGAGGAAGATGTCCACGCCTGCCTCGATCTGGTGGGACAGGGCCTCGTCGTAGCCGATGTAGCAGGCGGCCTGGCCCGGGTGCTTATGGCAGGTGTCCCGCACCGACTGCTCGATCTGCTTGTCCCCCGTGCCCAGCATCACCAGCTGGCCGCCCCGGTGGATGATGCCTTCGGCCACGGCCAGCACCAGGTCCAGGCCCTTCTGGTGGGTCATGCGGGCGATGAGGCCGAACAGGGGGGCATCCCCCCGGGGCTCCAGGCCCATGCGTTCCTGCAGGCGCAGCTTGCAGCGGCGCTTGTCGGCGGTGGCGCGGGCGTAATAGGAACAAGGCAGGTGCAGGTCGGAGGAGGGGTTCCAGTCGGCGGTGTCGATGCCGTTGATGATGCCCGTGAGCTGGTCGGCGCGGCTGGCCAGCAGGCCCTGCATGCCCATGCCCAGGGGGGCCTGCTGGATCTCCCGGGCATAGGTCGGCGAGACGGTGCTGATTTGCGACGCGTAGAAAAGGCCGGCCTTGAGCAGGGACACGTTGCCGTAGTACTCCAGCCCCGCGATGGAGAAGCTCTCCGGCGGCAGTTCCAGCTGGGGCAAAACGTCCGGCGGGAAGATGCCCTGGTAGGCCAGGTTGTGCACCGTCATCAGGCTGGGCACGGATTCGCCCATGAAGCGCAGGTAGGCGGGGGCCAGGCCCGTCTGCCAGTCGTTGCAGTGGAGCACGTCCGGGCGCCAGTCCAGGGGAGACCCCTGGCCGGCCAGGAGGGCGGCCGCCTTGGACAGCAGGGCGAAGCGCCAGGCGTTGTCGATGTGGTCGTGGCCGTGTTCGTCCTGGTAGGGGCCGCCGATGCGGTCATAGGCGGCGGGCACGTCCAGCACGTACAGGGGCGTGTCGCTGCCGTCCAGGCGGCCTTCCAGCAGGCGGGCCGCCGGGTTGCCCGGCAGGCCGCGCAGGTTGCACAGGGGCTGCAAGGGGCCGGCCTGTTCGAATACCCGCGGGTAGCCGGGCAGCAGCACGCGGCAGTCCACGCCGATCTCCTGCAAGGCGATGGGCAGGGCGCCCGAGACATCGGCCAGGCCCCCGGTCTTGATGAGGGGAACCGCTTCGGAGGTGCAGAAAAGAACGTTCATGGCAGGCAAGTGGTGCAAAAATACTAGTAAAGTTCACAGGGTCATTCGAGTCAGGAGAACGAATTGTTTCAAGCCGATCAACACGCGCGTCAGCCATAAAGGAGACGGGAAGCCATGCGCAACAATCAACCCGTTACCCGGAAGGAATGCCTGATCCCAGATCATGTCGCCATTATCAGCCGGACGGACGCAAAGGGCATCATCACCCATGTGAATGATGACTTTCTGGCGCTGTCCGGGCTGACGCGGGCGGAAGTGATCGGCCAGCCCCACAACATCGTGCGCCATCCGGACATGCCTCCGGAGGTCTTCCGGGATTTCTGGGATACCCTCCAGGCAGGACGGCCCTGGATGGGTGTTTTGAAGAACCGCTGCAAGAACGGCGACCATTACTGGGTGAAAGCCACCGCCACGCCCACGCCGGACGGCGGCTACATGTCCGTGCGGGTCAAGCCCACCCGGGACGAGGTGGCCGCGGCGGAGGCCCTCCACGCGCGCATGCGCCAGGACCCGGGCTTCCGCCTGGAAGGCGGGCAACCGCGCAAGGGGGCGCTGGCCGCCCTCCTGAACCGCTTGATGGACATGGGCCTGGCCACCAAACTGTGGATCACCACCCTGGCTTCCATGGTGGCGGTGCTGGCGGCGGTGCTGCTGGGCTGGGCCGCCCTGGGGTCGGTGCTGGCTGACCTGTCGCCCCAGGCCGCGGCAGGCATCGCGCCCTTCCGCACGGGCCTGCTGGCGGTGGCCGGCGTGACCCTGGTGGTATGGCCCCTGGTGGCCTGGTGGGTCATCCGGCATCTCAACCGTCCCCTGCAGCAGGCGGTGGAGGCGGCCAAAGGCATCGCGGCCTTCGATTTTTCCCGGCCGGTGCCCCAGGCGGGCGGGGACGAAGTGGGCCAGCTGTTGCGCCAGTTCGCCATCATGCGCAACAACCTCCAGGAGGGGGCGGTGATGATCCAGCAGAACGCCCGCCGCCTGGACGAGGCGGTGCAGGTGTTGAAGGGGAGCAGCCAGGCCGCGGCCCACGCCGCCACGGAACAGTCCGACGCTTCCACCAGCATGGCGGCCTCGGTGGAGGAGTTGTCCGTGGCCATCGACCAGATGGAGGAGCATGCGCGGGAGGCCAGCTCGGTGGCATCCCACGCGGGCGAGGCCTCCCGGGAAGGCAGCGGCGTGGTGCACCACACCGCGGACGAGATCGGCCGCGTGGCCGATTCCGTGAACGCCTCCGCCGCCACCATCCGCGAACTGGAGACCTTCTCCACGGACATCTCCGCCATCGTCGAGGTGATCCGCGAGATCGCCGAGCAGACCAATCTGCTGGCCCTGAACGCCGCCATCGAGGCGGCCCGGGCCGGGGAACAGGGCCGTGGCTTCGCCGTGGTGGCGGACGAGGTGCGCAAGCTGGCGGAGCGCACCGCCAATTCCACCCTGCAGATCACCGGCATGATCGACAAGGTGCAGCAGGGCGCCCGCCGGGCCGTGGCGGAGATGGAGACCGGCGTCAGCCAGGTGGCCGAAGGGGTGCAGCTGGCCCACAAGGCGGGGGATTCCATCGCCGCCATCGAATCCACCTCCGGCCGGGTGGTGCATTCCGTGGCCGAGATCAGCAACGCCCTGCGGGAGCAGGCCATGGCCGCGCGGACGATCGCCCAGAACGTGGAGCGGGTGGCCCAGATGACCGAACGCGGTTCCCGCTCCAGCCAGGAAACCTCCCACGTGGCCGAGGAGGTGGCCGGGCTGTCGGCAGAACTGCGCCGGCTCTCGGACATGTTCAAGATCTGATCCGCCCCATCCCCCGAATCAGGCCCGAAAGGCCTCAAGCCCCGCTCGTCCGGGCCGATATAGCGGCTACTCTGGGGGTTCACGTGCAAGGAGAACAACATGCTGGAAATCGGTTTGTACGGCCTGGGCCGCATGGGGGGGAACATGGCGCGGCGCCTGAGCCGGGGCGGGGTCCGGGTCTTGGCCTACAACCGCAACGTGGCGGTGGCGGAGGCCCTGGCCAAGGAAGAGGCCAACGTGGTGGCCTGTCCCACCCTGGCCGGCATGGTGGGAGGGCTGGAAGGGCCCCGGATCGTCTGGCTCATGCTGCCGGCGGGGGAGGCCACGGACCAGGCCATCCGCGACGTGGCCGCCCTGCTGGCCCCCGGCGACCTAGTGGTGGACGGGGCCAACGGCTTTTACCAGGACGCCATGCGCCGGGCGGAACAGCTGCGGCAACAGGACATCCCATTCGTGGACGTGGGCGTGTCCGGCGGCGTGTGGGGCCTGGCCAACGGCTACTGCCTCATGGCCGGCGGCAGTGAAGCGGACCTGGCCCGGCTGACGCCCTATTTGAAAGTCCTGGCACCCACGCCGGATACGGGCTGGCACCACGCCGGGCCGGTGGGCGCGGGCCACTTCACCAAGATGGTCCACAACGGCATCGAGTACGGCATGATGCAGGCCCTGGCGGAAGGGTTTTCGCTCATGGCCGCCAAGCAGGAATTCAACCTGGACCTGGCCGCCATCGCCGAGCTGTGGCGGCACAGCTCCGTGGTGCGTTCGTGGCTGCTGGACCTGACCGCCGATTTCCTCAAGAACGACCAGAAGCTGGAGGATCTCGCCCCGGTGGTGGCGGATTCCGGCGAGGGCCGCTGGACGGCCCTGGAGTCGGTGAACCTGGGGGTGCCCACGCCGGTGATGACCCAGGCCCTCATGGCCCGCTTTTCCAGCCAGGGCAAGGGGGACTACGCCAACAAGGTCCTGGCCATGATGCGCAAGGGCTTCGGCGGACATGCGATCAAGACCGGGAGTGGGGAGTAGGGAGTAGGAAGTCGGAAACCCCACACCCTATTTCCCACTTTCCACTTCCGAGGAAAAAGCCATGTTCGACCAGGAAGTCCCCCTGCCCCCGTGCAACTTCGTCATCTTCGGCGCCACCGGCAACCTGGCGTCCCTCAAGCTGCTGCCTGCCCTGTACCGCCTTGAACTGGCGGGCAAGCTGCCCGATGGGCTCAACTTCGTGGCCTTCGCCAGAAGGGAGATGGACGACGCGGCCTGGCGTGCCTACGTGAAGGATCTCCTGGCCCAGAAACTCAAGGCCGAAGGCGAGACCCTTGAGCGATTCGCCAGCCGCTTCGACTACCTGCGGGGCGACCTGGACGATCCCGAGGCCTACCAGCGCCTGAAGGAACTGCTGGCCAAGCCCAAGCTGGGGGTGTGCTCCAACGTGGTGTTCTACCTGGCCATCAAGCCCAACGATTTCTCGGCGGTGATCAAGAACCTGGACGGCGCGGGCCTTTCCAAGCCTCGGGGCCTGCACCGCATCGTGGTGGAGAAGCCCTTCGGCATCGACATCGAGTCCGCCCAGGTGCTGAACCAGCTGCTGCACCGCTACTTCGACGAGTCCCAGGTGTTCCGCATCGACCACTACCTGGGCAAGGAGACGGTGCAGAACCTGCTGGTGTTCCGCTTCGCCAACACCCTCATCGAGCCCCTGTGGAACCGCAACTTCATCGACCACGTTCAGATCACCGTGGCGGAGGACGTGGGCATCGGCAAGCGGGCCGACTACTACGACAAGGCCGGCGCCCTGCGCGACATGCTGCAGAACCACCTCATGCAGCTCCTCACCCTGGTGGCCATGGAACCGCCCCCGGCCCTGGAGGCCGACGCATTGCGGGACGAGAAGGTGAAGGTGCTGCGCTCCATCCGCCCCATCTCCAAGCGTTCGGTCCACGCCCATGCGTTCCGCGCCCAGTACAAGGCGGGCCTGGTGGGGGGCAACCAGGTGCCGGGCTACCAGGACGAGATGGGGGTGGAGCCGGACTCCGTGACGGAAACCTTCGTGGCCGCCAAGCTTTACGTGGACAACTGGCGCTGGCAGGGCGTGCCCTTCTACCTGCGCAC
>CAZREY010000078.1:0-9261 GCA_964599015.1 uncultured Thiobacillus sp. | reverse complement strand
CCCACCGACCCGGTGCCGATCTTCGGCGCCATCCTCGCGCCCAAGCAGATCCTGATCCTGGTGGTAGCCGCCACGATGATGACCGGGCTGGTGCTGCTGGTGAACCGCACCAAGCTCGGCCGGGGGATGCGCGCCACCGCCGAGAATCCGCGGATCGCGGGGCTGATGGGCGTGAACGCCAACCAGGTGATCGCCGCCACCTTCGCGATCGGCGCGGCGCTGGCCGCGGTGGCCGGCGTGCTGGTGGCGCTGAACTACAACATCGTCCACTTCTCGATGGGCTTCATCCCGGGGCTCAAGGCCTTCACCGCGGCGGTGCTGGGCGGCATCGGCAACATCACCGGCGCGGTGGTCGGCGGCCTGCTGCTGGGCATCATCGAGAGCCTGGGCGCCGGCTATATCGGCGACCTGACCGGCGGCTTCCTGGGCAGCCACTACCAGGACATCTTCGCCTTCGCGGTGCTGATCCTCGTGCTGCTGTTCCGGCCCTCCGGGATCATGGGCGAGCGCGT
This sequence comes from uncultured Thiobacillus sp., assembly GCA_964599015.1. Taxonomy (GTDB): domain Bacteria; phylum Pseudomonadota; class Gammaproteobacteria; order Burkholderiales; family Thiobacillaceae; genus PFJX01. The sequence continues at coordinate 8,749 of CAZREY010000078.1, read as the reverse complement.
CGCCGACCGGGCCTGAGGCGCGAGGCGACGCGCGGATGATCACGACCTTCTTCCCCTCGCTGCGCGACCGGCCCAGGGCGGCACTCGCGGCCACCGTCGCCATCGCGGTGGCGCTCGCCGCGCTGCCGTTCGTTCTCGGCATGGGCGGCAACCGATGGGTGCGGCTGGCCGACTTCGCGCTGCTCTACGTGATGCTCGCGCTCGGGCTGAACATCGTGGTCGGCTACGCCGGGCTGCTCGACCTCGGCTACGTCGCGTTCTACGCGGTGGGCGCGTACATGTACGCGCTGCTCGCCTCGCCGCACCTGATGGAGAATTTCGAGTGGATCGCAGCGGCCTTTCCCGACGGGCTGCACAACTCGATCTGGCTGGTCGTGCCGCTCGGGGCGCTGCTCGCAGCGTTCTTCGGAGTGATCCTCGGCGCGCCGGTGCTTCGGTTGCGCGGCGACTACCTCGCGATCGTCACGCTCGGCTTCGGCGAGATCATCCGGATCTTCCTGAACAACCTGAACGCCCCCTTCAACCTCACCAACGGGCCTCAGGGCATGAACCTCATCGACCCGGTGCACGTGGCCGGCGTCTCCCTCGGCAAGCCGCTGCACCTGTTAGAACTGAGTGTGCCGCCCACGTACCTGTACTACTACCTGTTCCTGGCCTTCACCCTGCTGGCCATCGTGGTGGCCATGCGCCTGCAGGATTCCCGCGTGGGCCGGGCCTGGGCGGCCCTGCGGGAGGATGAGGTGGCGGCGGCGGCCATGGGCATCAACACACGCAACGTGAAGCTGCTGGCCTTCGCCATGGGCGCCACCTTCGGCGGCCTGGCGGGCGGCCTGTTCGCCACCTTCCAGGGCTTCATCAGCCCGGAGAGCTTCACCCTGTGGGAGTCCATCCTGGTGGTGTGCATGATCGTGCTGGGGGGGATGGGCAACATCCCCGGCGTGCTGCTGGGCGCCGCCCTGCTCACCATCATCCCCGAGGCCCTGCGCTACCTGGGGGACCTGCAACGGGCCACCCTGGGCCATGTGGTGGTGGACCCCTCGGACCTGCGCATGCTGCTGTTCGGCGTGGCCCTGGTGGCCATGATGCTGTTCCGGCCTTCCGGCCTCATGCCCTCCCGCCTGCGCAAGCGGGAACTGGCCGCCGAGGACGGCGTGGCCGAGCAGGAACGGGCCGACCTCTACGACAGCCGGGCATGACCATGACGACGCTGCTTACCGTGGAGGGCGTGACCAAGCGCTTCGGCGGCCTGGCGGCCCTGGAGGACGTCTCCCTGACCGTGAACGCCGGGGAGATCTACGGCCTCATCGGCCCCAACGGCGCGGGCAAGACCACCCTGTTCAACTGCATGACGGGCCTGTATTCCGTGACCTCCGGCGAAGTACGCCTGGACGGCGCGCCGGTGCACAACCGCAAGCCCCACGAGATCGTGAAGCGGGGCTTCGCCCGCACCTTCCAGAACATCCGCCTGTTCGCCAACATGACCGCCCTGGAGAACGTCATGGTGGGCCGCCACGTGCGCTCCCGGGCCCAGGTGCTGGGGGCCGTGCTGCGCTGCAAGCGCACCCGAGACGAGGAAAAAGCCATCCGCGAGCGGGCCCGGGAATTGCTGGATTACGTGGGCCTGGGCGGCAAGGGGCGCCACTTTGCCAACCATCTGTCCTATGGTGACCAGCGCCGTCTGGAGATCGCCCGGGCCCTGGCCACGGAGCCGAAGCTGCTGGCCCTGGACGAGCCCGTGGCGGGCATGAATCCCGCCGAACGTCTGCAGATGAGCGAGCTTTTCCTGAAGCTGAGGACGGGGGGCGTGACCCTGCTGCTGATCGAGCACGACGTGAAGCTGGTGATGGGCCTGTGCGACCGGGTGGCGGTGCTGGACTACGGCCGCAAGATTGCGGAGGGCGACACGGCCACGGTGCAAAGGGATCCGGCGGTGATCGCCGCTTACCTGGGGGATGAAGCCCCATGAGCCTGCTGACCGTGAAGGGGCTCAAGGTGGCCTACGGCGGCATCCAAGCGGTGCGGGGCATCGACCTGGAGGTGGCCCAGGGCGAACTGGTGTGCCTCATCGGCACCAACGGCGCAGGCAAGAGCAGCACCCTCAAAGGTTTGATGGGATTGGTGCCCCACAGTGGCACGGTGCATTTCGATGGCGAGAGCCTGACCCGAAAGCCCACCCATGAGATCGCCGCCCGGGGCATGGCCCTGGTGCCGGAAGGCCGGGGCATCTTCGGGCGCCTCACCGTGGCGGAGAACCTGGACATGGGTGCCTATACCCGGCGGGACAGGGCGGGCATTCGCGCCGACCTGGCCAAGGGCTACGAGCTGTTTCCTCGCCTGGCCGAACGCAAAGGCCAGCTGGCCGGCACCCTCTCCGGGGGTGAGCAGCAGATGCTGGCCATCGCCCGGGCCCTGATGGGGCGGCCACGCCTGCTCCTGTTGGACGAGCCCAGCATGGGCTTGGCCCCCCTCATGGTACGAAAGATCTATGAGACCGTGACTGCCATCGCCCGGGAGGGCGTGACCATCCTGCTGGTGGAGCAGAACGCCCATCTGGCCTTGCAGGTCAGCCAACGGGCCTATGTGATGGAGAGCGGCGCCATCACCCTGTCGGGCGCCTCCCCTGATCTGGCGCGGGATTCCCAGGTGCGCGCGGCCTATCTGGGGGAGTGAGGAAACTCACATGTTGCGTTGCTGCAACATGTGAATCGGGGGCATCCGGGGGCCCTCTGGAAAACATTACGATGTACTAATGTTCGTCCATATACTGCAATCCCATGCAGTGCCGATTCAAGTTTCGCTTTCTTATCAACCCCTTAGGAGTAGATGCAATGAAAAAGCTGTCCGCCCTCGTTCTGGCCCTGGTTGCTCAGGTTTCCTTCGCCGACCAGCCCACCCCCGAAGCCACCGCTTCCGCTCTGCTGGACCCCGTCAAGTCCGCCCAGATCGCTCAGGACCCCAAGGCTGCCGTGGCCGCCATGACCAACCTGATGGATCCCGCTACTTCCATCATCATGATGCAGAAGGGCATGGACCCCGCCACCTACACCAAGATGGCCCAGGCCGGTCTGTCCCCCGACATCCTGAAAGCCTACGCCGCCTTTGCTGATCCCGCTGTTTCCATGAAGTGGCTGGCCGCTTCCATGGACCCCAACTTCTACATGGCCGCCATGGCTCCCTTCCTGAACCCCAACATGTACATGAAGTGGATGATGGCCCCTCTGGATCCCCGCGTCCTGAACCTGGCCCTGTCCGGTCTGAACCCCAACCTGTACATGAACTGGGCCCTGGCTCCCCTGAACCCCGCCAACATGAACCTGATGATGGCTCCCCTGAACCCCAACCTGTACACCCAGTGGGCCGCCGCCTCCGCTGATCCCAAGACCTACGGTACCTGGGGCGCTTTCCTGAACCCCGCCACCTACGGCACCATCGCCAACCCGTTTGCCGCGTTCATCCCGGCTCCGGTTGCTCCCGCCGCCAAGTAATACCAGCGGTTCAGGCTAGCAAGAAAGGGCGGAACGAAAGTTCCGCCCTTTTCTTTTGGGTGCTAGGGGTATGTTAAGATTTGCTTATGCTTTTCTTAGGCCATATGTACTAGCATTTCCTCATGATTCGCCAGAGCCAGCTTTTTTGTTGCGGCATTGCATTGTCTGCTTGCATGACGGTGCAGGTGCGGGCTGGCCAAACTCCCGGCGAGTACAAGGCGGATATCAACAAGGTCAAAGTGGTCAAACAAGCCGATGGCACCGAGGTGCTGCGTCTTGCTGACCTTGAACCCGAGCAGATGCCCGCGGTTTCACCCAAGGCATCGACACCCAAGGAACAAAGCCTGAGCCCCTGGCTGGAATCTGTATTGGCGCCTCGCCTGGTGACCGCCTTGGCCACGTTGCCCGGCATGTCCCGGCGTGAGGGTGAAAATCTGTCCCAGGCTGTTGACCCGGCCATGGTGCGCAGTTGGGCGGAGGTCATGGAGCCATCCCTGGCCATGAGGTGGAACGCATTTGCACAGGTAAACGGCTTTGCGGCGGCCCTGCTGCAGCGTCCCGAAGAAAGAGAAAAGGCCCTGCAGGCGGGGGGTGTGCCCGTGAACCCAACGTTTGGTGCCGCCTCCTGGAGCAAAATGGCGGCAACTACCACATGGAGCAACGTGGTCAGCGAGGGGGCAAAGCGAGCGCTCTCGGGCCAGCAGGCGCTTCAGGAATGGCTCCTGTTGCCCATGCCGGAGCCCAAGTCCAATCCCTGGTTGTCCGGCATCGGCAGTTACCGTTACTAAGTTTGTGACGGTGGCCTGGGGCGTATCAGGCCCTGCTCGGTAAGCACGCCGTCCAAAGGCACATCCCACGGATCATTGGGAATTCTTTCCGCCTGCTGAGCGGAAAACGCCACCCCGATCAGGGCCGGCGCTCGCCAAGCCTTGCGATAGGCCCGAAAGGCCAGGCTGGCATCGTAATAGCCGCCTCCCATGCCAATCCTGTAGCCCCGGGCGTCGAAGCCCAGCATGGGCATGAACACCCGCTGCAGTTTGCTTGCACGCAAGCGCTGGCCGCAAGGCGCGTGGTATTCGGGAATGCCGAAACGGTTCAGGCGCCAGTGGCGGGGCAGATGGGGTTGGTGCTCCAGCCTGGAAAACCACATCTTGAGTTGACCACGGACCGGCACGATGGGGAGGAAACACTGCACGCCCATGGCATAGGCCCGGTTTAGCAGCGGCATGACGTCGATCTCGTTGTTGGCCGGCATGTAAAAACCGATGCGCTTGTTGGCCGCCAAGAGGCGGTGCCGCAGGGCAAATCGGACCAAGGCCTGTCCCGCATGGCGCCGCGTCTTGTCCGGGACGGCCTTCCTGATCGCACGCAACTGGCGTCGCAAGGCCGCCTTGTCCGGGGTGAAGGGAAGGGGGGCTGGGCGTGGCATGTGTTGGGGGTCTCCCCGCTTGCGCCGTCCGGGACGCTATCTTGAACCCTTGGGTTCAAGGCGGTCGAGCGCATCCGCATCGGGTACATGGGCAGAGCCACGCGCGCGCCAGCGGGATAGACACCCAACCTTACGCAGAGCGTATCGGTTCAAAGAATGTACGGCCCTCGCGAACGCAGCAGGGAGATTGATCAGAAAAGATTGTCCTGCTGGGCCAGCGCCTGATCAAGCATGTTCGTGATCCGGCCCAGGCGTTCCCTGTATTCCGTGTCGTCCGCCTGGGGCGGGCGTGCGCTGAGAAAATCGTGGGTGATGTTGAGGGCCGCCATGATGGCGATGCGCTCCAGGCCGATGACCTTGCCCGTATCCCGAATCTCGCGCATCTTGCGGTCCAGATAGGACACCGCCTGCAACAGGCCTTCACGGTCTTCCTCGGGACAGGCGACGCGGAACTCGCGGCCCATGATGGCCACGTCAAGACTCAGATTGTGGGGGGTGGGGGCCATGTCAGTTCGCGCCGGGCCGTCCCAAGCGGACAGGCGCCACCTTGAGGGGCCGCGAACGAAGTGGGCTTGGGGATCGTTTCATCTCAGTCCGGCAGCTTGTTGAACAGGGTTTCCATGCGGCCGCGAGCTTCTTCCAGGCGTTCGCTCAGCCGCTTGTTGGCGTTTTCCAGGCTGACCACCTGTTGGCGGAGTTTGAGGTTCTCGCCGCGCATGGCCTGATACCGCTCCAGCATTTGAGCGAGCTTTGATTCGAGGGCGTCCAGTTCGGCCTGCATGCCGGCACTATAATTGCCGGCATTTTCCCGCGTCAACAAAGGGATTTGCGGATGTCTCGCCTATGCCAGGCAAAAGCCCGAGGAACCGTGCGGAAGGTATGAGTAGCTATCGGGGCCGATTCGCCCCCACGCCTTCCGGACCCCTGCATTTCGGTTCCCTGGTGGCAGCCCTGGGCAGCTTTCTGGAGGCCCGTGTGCGGCGGGGTGAGTGGCTGGTGCGCATGGAGGATGTGGATCCTCCGCGTGTGGTCCATGGCGCGGCAGACGCCATTCTACGGACCCTGGAAGCCTATGGTTTCGAATGGGACGGCCCGGTGATGTGGCAGGGCCGGCGGGGGGAGGCCTATCAGGCAGCCCTGGACAGATTGGTGGATGCGGGCCGGGTGTATGGCTGCGCTTGTTCCCGCAAGACCCTGGCCGCAGGGGCGCAGCGGGGCGTGGATGGCTTCGTCTATCCCGGTATCTGCCGAGGACGGCCTATCCGTGGGGGCTCCGCCCTGCGTCTGCTGGTGCCACCCGGGAGGGTTGTGCTCCAGGACGCTCTGCTGGGCCAGGTGGCATGCGATGTGGCGCGGGAATGCGGAGATTTCGTATTGCAGCGGGCGGATGGCGTGTTCACCTATCAGCTGGCCGTGGTGGTGGATGATGCGGGGCAGGGCATCACCCATGTCGTGCGCGGCGCGGACCTGCTGGCTTCCACACCACGCCAGGTTGTGCTGCAAGCCGCGCTGGGCTACGTGACACCGTCCTACATGCATCTGCCCGTGGTGCTGGATGAGACGGGGAGCAAGCTTTCCAAGCAGACGCTGGCGGCGCCCCTGGATGACAAGCATCCATTACCTCCGCTGCTGCAGGCCGCGAGGTTTTTGGGCATGAAGATGGAGCCCGTGGGGAACCTGGACGAGTTCTGGGATCAGGTGAGGGAAGTCTGGCAGGTCGCCAGCCCAGGACCCGTGCGCGCCAAACGTCTTCAGATTAGGCAGCCAGGTAACTAGCGTTGTTCTCTGCTAGGGCTCAGCCACACGGAGTGGCTCAGCCCCCTGTCATGCTCATGAAGCGCACCAGCTTCTGGGGCTGTTCCCGGAACTCGTGACGTTCCGGTTTCAGGTCGATGGCGCGGCGGATGGTGTCCACCAGTTCGGCATCCGTGGCGCCGCTCCGCATCAGCTCGCGGAAATCCACGCGTTCCTCCTGGCCCAGGCACAGGTGCAGCACGCCGTCCACGGTGAGGCGCACCCGGTTGCAGGTGGCGCAGAAATGCTGCGACAGGGGGGTGATGAAGCCCACGCTGAAGCGGCCGTCGGCCGTGCCCAGATAGCGGGCCGGGCCGCCGCCGGGCAGCACCGTGTCCACCAGGTTGAAGCGTGCCTGAAGGCGGGCCTTCACGGGTTGCAGGTCCACGTAGCCCATGCGTCGGGCGGTGTCGCCCATGGGCATTAGTTCGATCAGGCGCAGCACGTAGCCCCGTTCCAGGCAGAAGGCCACCATGGCGTCCACCTCGTCGGCGTTCTCGTGCATCACCACCATGTTGAGCTTGATGGGCGAAAACCCTGCATCCGTGGCGGCTTCCAGGCCCGAGAGCACCTGCACCAGCACGTCCCGGCCGTTGATCCTGGCCACGCTTTCCGCGCGCAGGGAATCCAGGCTCACGTTGAGGCGGGTGACGCCGGCAGCCTTGAGTTCAGTGGCCATGCCGGCCAGCTGGGTGGCGTTGGTGGACAGGGACAGGTCCTCGATGCCGGGGATGTCGGAGACACGCCGGCACAGGTCGGTGACGTTGCGGCGCAGCAGGGGTTCGCCGCCGGTGAAGCGTACCCGCTTCAGGCCCAGGCCGGCGAACAGGCCCAGCAGGCGTTCGATCTCGTCGAAGGTCAGCCAGTGGTCCGGCTCCTCGAAGCCCTTGAAGCCCTCGGGTATGCAGTAGGCACAACGCAGGTCGCAGCGATCCGTGACGGAGAGCCGCAGGTAATTTATGTGCCGGCCGAAGCGGTCAATGAGGTGAGGCATGTCGTGGTTTCCCATGGGGCACAATATAGACCCGCCAAAGGACCAATAAAACGATGAAAGCCATCATGGGCATAGTCATGCCTGCCCGCCTTGACTTGGATCATGTGCCCCCGATCCGGGGAGCGGGGAGCATGGCGTCATGAAAACGCTTGGATTCGCCGGCTACAGCGGCAGCGGCAAGACCACCCTCATCGCAGCCCTGTTGCCACGGCTGGGGGCGCAAGGCCTGGTGGTATCGGTGATCAAGCAGAGCCACCACGACTTCGAGGTGGACGTGCCGGGCAAGGATTCGTGGCGCCATCGCCAGGCAGGGGCCCGGGAAGTCCTGCTCACCTCGCCCCACCGCTGGATGCTGGTGCATGAGCTGCGCGGCCGCCCGGAGCCGGCCCTGGCCGCCCACATTGGCCGCCTGTCCCCTTGCGACCTGGTGCTGGTGGAGGGCTTCCGCCACGCCGCCCTGCCCAAGATCGAGGTGTGGCGATCGGCCAACGGCCGGCCCTGGCTGCATCCGGACGACCCCCATATCATCGCCGTGGCGTCCGATGGCGAACCGCCGGGCGGACTGCCCCGTCTGAATCTGAACGATGTGGCGGCCGTGGCCGCCTTCATCATGGAGTGGTTGAACAGAGATGAGTGACATGCTTTCCATCGACGCCGCCCTGGCGCGGCTGATGAGCGCCGCCCGCCCCCTGGCGGATACCGAATCCGTCTCCGCCGACGCCGCCCTGGGGCGCATCCTGGCCCGAGAGGTGGTCTCGGGGGTTGATGTGCCGCCCCTGGACAATGCCGCCATGGACGGCTACGCCCTGCGCCTGGCGGACTGGTCCGCCGACAGCTGGCTGCCGGTGAGCCAGCGCATCCCCGCGGGCAGCGTGGGCCAGCCCCTGGCCGCCGGCTCCGCCGCGCGCATCTTCACCGGCGCCCCCATCCCCCCCGGGGCCGACACGGTGGTGATGCAGGAGGACACGGAGACGGGCGAAGGCGGCGTGCGCATCGTGCGCCAGCCCAAGGCCGCTGAGCACATCCGCCGCGCCGGCGAGGACATCC
>CAZREY010000077.1:0-9382 GCA_964599015.1 uncultured Thiobacillus sp. | reverse complement strand
AGGCCGCCTGCGCCGCCAGCGGGACCTGGCGTGGGAACTGCTGTCCGCCATCCCGGGGGTGAGCTGCGTGAAACCCCAGGCCGCCATGTACCTGTTCCCCCGCCTGGACCCCAAGGTCTATCCCATCGCCAACGACCAACAGTTCATCCTGGACCTGCTGCTGCAGGAAAAGGTGCTGGTGGTGCAGGGCTCGGGCTTCAACTGGCCCCATCCGGACCATATCCGCGTGGTATTCCTGCCCTCCATGGACGATCTGCATGACGCCATGGGCCGCATCGAGCGTTTCCTGGACCAGTACCGCAAGCGGCATGGCACCTGACCCTACTCCCTACTTTCCACTCCCCATTCCCCAGCTATGAAACCCATCAACGTAGGACTTCTCGGCATCGGCACCGTGGGCGGCGGCACCTGGACGGTGCTCAAGCGCAACCAGGAAGAGATCACCCGCCGCGCCGGCCGCCCCATCGCCATCACCCGGGTGGCCGACCGCAACCTGGACCTGGCGCGCCAGGTCACCGGCGGCGAGGCCCAGCTCACGGACGATGCCTTCGCCGTGGTGCGGGACCCGGCCATTGACATCGTGGTGGAACTCATCGGCGGCTACACCGTGGCCAAGGACCTGGTGCTGGAAGCCATCGCCCACGGCAAGCATGTGGTCACCGCCAACAAGGCCCTGCTGGCCGTGCACGGCAACGAGATCTTCGCCGCCGCCCAGCGGAAGGGCGTGATGGTGGCCTTCGAAGCCGCCGTGGCCGGGGGCATCCCCATCATCAAGGCCCTGCGGGAAGGCCTGTCCGCCAACCGCATCCAGTGGCTGGCCGGCATCATCAACGGCACCACCAATTTCATTCTCTCGGAGATGCGGGACAAGGGCCTGTCCTTCGACGCCGTGCTGAAGGAGGCCCAGCGCCTGGGCTACGCCGAGGCGGACCCCACCTTCGACATCGAGGGCATCGACGCCGCCCACAAGGCCACCCTGATGGCCTCCATCGCCTTCGGCATCCCGGTGCAGTTCGACAAGGCGTACGTGGAGGGCATCACCAAGCTGGAGGCCGCCGACATCCGGTACGCCGAGCAACTGGGCTACCGCATCAAGCTGCTGGGCGTGGCCAAGCGCCGGGAGAGCGGTGGAAAAAGCGGGGTTGAGTTGCGCGTGCATCCCACCCTGGTGCCGGAGAAGCGCCTCATCGCCAACGTGGAAGGGGCCATGAACGCGGTGCTGGTGTGGGGCGACGCCGTGGGCGCCACCCTGTACTACGGCAAGGGCGCCGGCGCCGAGCCCACCGCAAGCGCGGTCATCGCCGACCTGGTGGACGTGACCCGGCTGCACACTGCCGATCCCCTTAACCGGGTGCCCCACCTGGCCTTCCAGCCGGACCGGATGTCCGACCTGCCCATCCTGCCCATGGACGAGGTGGAGACGGCCTACTACCTGCGCATGCGGGCCCTGGACAAGCCGGGCGTGCTGGCGGACGTGACCCGCATCCTGGCCGACCTGTCCATCTCCATCGACGCCATGATGCAGAAGGAGCCGGAGGAGGGCGAGGACACCACCGACGTGGTGATCCTCACCCACGTGGCCAAGGAGAAGGACGTGAACGCGGCCATCAGCTGTATCGAGGGCCTGGCTTCCATCAGTGGCCGGGTCACCCGCATCCGCATGGAAGAACTGAAGGGCTGAGTTCGACATGAAGTACATCAGCACCCGGGGCCGGGCCCCCGCCCAATCCTTCCTGGAAATCCTGTTGGGCGGCCTGGCGCCGGACGGCGGTCTGTACCTGCCGGAGACCTATCCCCATTTCAGCGCTGAAGACCTGACGGCCATGCGGGCCATGGACTACCGCCAGCTGGCCTTCACGATTCTCTCCCGCCTGGCGGATGACATCCCGGCGGCGGACCTGAAGGCCCTCATCGACAAGACCTACACCACCGCCACCTACAGCCACGGCAGGCGCGATTCCGACTTCAGCCAGATCACCCCCGTGCGCAGGCTGGAAGAGGGCCTCTTCATTCTGGAACTGTCCAACGGCCCCACCCTGGCCTTCAAGGACATGGCCATGCAGCTCCTGGGCAACCTGTTCGAGTACGCACTGGACCGCGCCGGGCAGGACATCAACATCCTGGGCGCCACCTCCGGCGACACGGGCTCCGCCGCGGAATACGCCATGCGGGGCAAGCACAACGTGCGGGTGTTCATGCTCTCGCCGGAACATGGCATGACCCCCTTCCAGCAGGCCCAGATGTACAGCCTGCAGGACGCCAATATCTTCAACATCGCCGTGCGCGGCGTATTCGACGACTGCCAGGACATCGTCAAGGCCGCCGCCAACGACCTGGCCTTCAAGGCGAAATATCGCCTGGGGGCCGTGAATTCCATCAACTGGGCCCGGGTGGCCGCCCAGGTGATCTACTATTTCAAGGCCTGGTTCGCCGTCACCCAGGGCAACGACGAGCAGGTGAGCTTCTCCGTGCCCTCGGGCAACTTCGGCAACGTCTGCGCCGGCCACATCGCCCGCATGATGGGCCTGCCCATCCACCAGCTCATCGTCGCCACCAACGAGAACGACGTGCTGGACGAGTTCTTCCGCACCGGCGTGTACCGGCCCCGCCGCTCGGCCGAGACCCTGCATACCTCCAGTCCCTCCATGGACATCTCCAAGGCCTCCAACTTCGAGCGCTTCATCGCCGACCTCACGGGACGGGACAGTGTCCGGGTGGCGGAACTGTGGGGCGCCGTGGACAAGGGTGACAGCTTCGACCTGAAGCACGACGGCCTGTTCGACCAGGTGCCCGCCTTCGGCCTGGTGTCCGGCAAGAGCACCCACGCCGACCGCCTGGCCACCATCCGCATGTGCTGGGACAGATACGCCACGGTCATCGACACCCACACCGCCGACGGCCTCAAGGTGGGCCTGGAGCACCGGGAGCCCGGCGTCACCCTGGTGTGCCTGGAGACGGCCCTGCCGGCCAAGTTCGAGGAGACCATCGTCGAGGCCCTGGGCCGCAAGCCCGAGCGGCCCGCCGGCCTGGAAAACCTGGAGGCCCTGCCCCGCCGGGTGGAGGTGATGGACGCCGACGCGGATGCCATCAAGGCCTACATCGCCCGCCACGCCAACGACTAAGCACGCGGCATGAAATCCTGGCGCGCCCTGTTCGCGGTCTTCGGCGCGCTGGCCCTGGCCTTCTGGCTGGGGCTGTCCTCCGCGAAGACGCCGGCCATGGGCTGGCTGGCGGAACCCGTCCAGGGCGAAATCAGCCTCGCCCAGCTGCCGCCGGAAGCCCGCCAGACCCTGGCCCTGATCAAGCGGGGCGGTCCCTTTCCCTATGGCAAGGACGGCAGTGCCTTCGGCAACCGGGAAGGCCTGCTGCCCGGCCAGCCGCGGGGCTACTACAGGGAATACACCGTGCCCACGCCGGGCCTTGACCACCGCGGTGCGCGTCGCATCGTCGCCGGACGGGGCGGGGATTACTGGTACACCGCGGATCACTACCGCAGCTTCAGGAGAATCCGGGAATGAGTACCCCAGTGGCCCGCATTCTGGAGAATCCGGCGCTCAACGGCGTGTATCGCCTGGAGGTGCCCTCCGATCTCCTGCCCACCCTGGACGGCCGCGTGCTGGCCGACAAGGACGCCCTGCTGGCGGCCCTGGGTTGGGCCCTGGAGTTCCCGGACTACTACGGTGCCAACTGGGATGCCCTGGAGGAGTGCCTCCACGACATGTCCTGGCGGGAAGGAGCCATCGCTTTGCACATCGATCATGCCGATGCCTTGGTCCCGGAACTGCTGTGCACCCTCATGGATATCTTCATGGATGCGGCGGATGCCTGGCGAGACGAGGGGAGGGCATGCAGCCTCTTCCTGGCGGGACTGAAGGACGCCGACAACCTGCCGCCGGCCGGATAAGCCGGTCCGGCGCACTCACTCAGCGCACCTCCTCAGTGCACCTCGTCGTAGCGGTGCCGGCGCCAGATGACGGTCATGGCGGCGCTGATGAATAGGCCGAAGGAGACGATGACCCAGTGGATGTGCACGCCGTGGCCCACCATGAAGGTGTAGACCCCCAGCAGCACCAGGATGCCGATGTTCTCGTTGAAATTCTGGATGGCGATGGAGTGGCCCGCGCCCATGAGCAGGTGCCCCCGGTGCTGGAGCAGGGCATTCAGGGGCACCACGAAGTAACCGGACAGGGCGCCGATGAGGAACATGACGCCCATGGCGATGTATACGTCGGTGACGAAGATCATGGCGATGACGATGAGGCCCAGGATGATGCCCGCCGGCAGCACCTTCACCGAATCCTCCAGCTTCACCCATTTGCCCGCCACCGCCGCGCCCACGGCGATGCCCACCGCCACCATGGCAGTGAGCTGGGTGGCATGAGCCAGGTCGAACTTCAGGTTGAATGCGGCCCAGGCCAGCACCACCAGGCGCAGGGTGGCGCCCACACCCCAGAACAGGGTGGTCACCGCCAGGGACACCTGGCCCAAGGGGTCTTTCCACAACAACTTGAAGGCATGCCAGAAGTCGTGGATCAGGTAGATGGGGTTCTTGCGCGGCACCTTGTGGTCGATGGGCAGGCGGGGGATGTACAGGTTGAACCAGGCGGCGGCCAGGTAGAGCAGCAGGATGATGGCGATGGCCACGTCGGGCACCGACAGCCAGGCCGGCGCGTCCCAGTCCACCAGGGCCTGGCCCATGAGGGCGGGGCTGATGAGCAGGCCACCGATGATGGCCCCCAGGATGATGGCGGCCACCGTGGCGCCTTCCATCCAGCTGTTGGCCTTCACCAGCAGGGCGGGGGGGAGGTACTCGGTGAGAATGCCGTACTTGGCGGGGGAATAGGCCGCCGCCCCCAGGCCCACGATGGCATAGGCGTAGAGGGGCTCCATGCCAAGCAGCATGGCCAGGCAGCCCACGATCTTGATGGCGTTGGAAATGAACATCACCCGGCCCTTGGGCAGGGCGTCTGCAAAGGAGCCCACGAAGGGCGCAAGGACGATGTAGGAGATGACGAAGAACTGCTGCAGCAGGGGCACGTGCCAGTCCGGTGCGGCAAGCTCCTTCAGCAGGGCGATGGCGGCGAAGAGGAGGGCGTTGTCGGCCAGGGCGGAAAGGAACTGGGCCGTAAGAATGACGTAAAAGCCGCGATTCATGGATCCGTTGGAGCGGTGTGTTATGTGTCCGGGCGGTCGGTGCGAAAAGTGGGCGACCAGTCCCCGGGATTATCGGCAAGGCATGCGGCTTGGGTTTCGAGTTATTGGCGACGGAACAATAGGGAAAATCGTCCAGCGTGGCTAGTATGGTTGTGACTGATAAGTAAATTATGATTCAATGACATAATTAATTTTTATCTTTGCATAAGAGACATGGCCGACCGCAGGCTTCAGGTTTTCTACACGGTTGCAAAGCAGCTTTCCTTCACCAAGGCCGCGGAACTGTTGTTCATGACCCAGCCGGCCGTGACCTTCCAGGTGAAGCAGCTGGAAGAGCATTTCAACACCCGCCTGTTCGAGCGCTCCCACGGCAAGATTTCCCTTACGCCGGCCGGCGAGCTGGCCTTGGACTACGCCGAGCGCATCCTCAACATGACGGGAGAAATGGAGGCCCGTATCTCCGAACTGACGGGCCAGGTCAGCGGTCCCCTGCTCATCGGCGCCTCCACCACCATCGCCGAATACATGCTGCCCCGGCTGCTGGGCGAATTCAAACGACTGCATCCCGAGACCCAGGCCCGTCTCACGGTGGCCAACTCCGAGACCATCGAGAACAAGGTGGCGGATCACACCCTGGACCTGGGCCTCATCGAATCCCCGTCCCATCACCCCAACCTCATCACCCATGTGTGCTGCGAGGATGAACTGGTGATGATATGCGCCCCCTTCTCCAATCTGGCCAAGCTGGTGTCCGTGACGCCCAAGCAGGTGGCGGAGCAGTCCTATATCACCCGGGAATCCGGTTCCGGCACCCGGGAGTGCATCGACGATTTCTTCAAGCTCAACGGCGTCAACCTGGACGAGATCAACCTGTCCATGGAACTGGGCAGCCGGGAGGCCATCAAGGGCGCCGTGGCCGCCGGCCTGGGGGTGGCGGTGGTGTCCAGCACCACCGTGGACAAGGAAGTGAAGCTGGGCGAGCTGGTATCCATTCCCATCGACCCGCCCCTGCGCCGCCAGCTGTCCCTGGTCTATCCCCAGGAAAAATTCCGCAGCAAGCTGCTCCAGGCCTTCCTGGACTTCCTGGAGCACAGCCCCATGCTGCACGATTACACCCACGCCCATACATGACCCCGGAGGAGCGCCGCCTGCTGCGCGCATTCCGCGCCTTGCCGGAAGCGCAGCAACAAGGCCTGCTGGACTACGCCGAGTTCCTCATCGAGCGGGGCGTGTCCCGGGAACAGGCCGTCCCCCAGGTCCCCCTGGACATCCCCCGACCCGAGAAGGAAAGCGTGGTGAAGGCCATCAAGCGCCTGCGCCAGACCTACCCCATGATCGACCGGGCCCGGATACTGCACGAAACCTCGGCCCTCATGACCCAGCACCTGGTCCATGGCAAGGCGGCGGCGGAGATCATCGATGAACTCGAAGCCTTGTTCCGGCGCCATTACGAGACCCGCACGGCATCCCAGTAGCGCGGAAATGAAGCACAATTCGGGGCAGACAACCGAGGTAATGCCATGACCAACGCCGACCAGGCCGAACTGGACAAGTTCAGCCAACTCGCCCACCGCTGGTGGGACCCCAACTCCGAATTCAAGCCCTTGCACGACATCAACCCCCTGCGCCTGGAGTGGGTCGATCAACTCTGCGGCGGAGTGACGGGCAAGCGCATCGTGGACGTGGGCTGCGGCGGCGGCATCCTGGCGGAGAGCATGGCCGTGAAGGGGGCCACCGTGACCGGCATCGACCTGTCCGAGAAGGCCCTCAAGGTGGCCCGGCTGCACCAGCTGGAGACCGGCGTTCAGGTGGACTACCGCCATATTGCCGCCGAGGCCCTGGCGGAGGAACAGCCGGAGGCCTTCGACGTGGTCACCTGCATGGAGATGCTGGAGCACGTGCCGGACCCCGTCTCCATCCTGGCCGCCTGCCGGCAGATGGTGAAACCCGGCGGCTGGGTCTTCCTCTCCACCCTCAACCGCAATCCCAAGAGCTACCTGTTCGCCATCATCGGCGCGGAATACGTGCTCAACATGCTGCCCAAGGGCACCCATGACTGGAGCAAGTTCCTCAAGCCCCACGAACTGGCCTCCTACGCGCGCCAGGTCGGGCTGGACCCGGTGGAACTCATGGGCATGACCTACAACCCCTTCACCAAGCTCTACAAGTTGGAGCGGGACACGGACGTGAACTACCTGCTGGCCTGCCGGCGTGGCTGAAGCCAGGCGGGTCAGGGCTGTCCTGTTCGACCTGGACGGCACCCTGGTGGATACCGCCCCTGACCTGATCTACTCCCTCAACGAAATGCGCCGCCGGCGAGGCTTGGGGGAGATGGACCACGGGCCCCTGCGGGCCCAGGCCTCCCACGGCACCCAGGGCCTCATCCGCCTGGGCTTCGGCATCGGCCACGAACACACGGCATTCCCGGCCTTGCGGGCGGAGTTCCTGGATATCTACGTCCGCCACCTGACCCGCCGCTCCGGCCTGTTTCCGGAAATGGCCCAGGTGCTGGACGGCCTGGAGGCCCGGGGCGTGAGCTGGGCCGTAGTCACCAACAAGCCCGCCTTCCTCACCGAGCCTCTGCTGCGAAACCTTGGCCTGCTGTCCCGGGCTGCCAGTGTGGTCTCCGGCGACACCTGCGCCCACCCCAAGCCCCATCCCGAGCCCCTGCTGCATGCCTGCGGGCAGATGGGCGTCCAT
This sequence comes from uncultured Thiobacillus sp., assembly GCA_964599015.1. Taxonomy (GTDB): domain Bacteria; phylum Pseudomonadota; class Gammaproteobacteria; order Burkholderiales; family Thiobacillaceae; genus PFJX01. The sequence continues at coordinate 1,528 of CAZREY010000077.1, read as the reverse complement.
CCCGATGCCTGCCTGTATGTGGGCGACGCGGCCCGGGACGTAGAAGCCGCCACCGCCGCCGGCATGCCCACCCTGGTGGCCATGTATGGTTACCTGGGGGAGGAGGACCGGCCCCAGGACTGGGGTGCAGCAGGCTTCATCCAGTCGCCCCGGGACCTCATGGGCTGGGTGGATGTCCTCGCGGAGAAGTCCCGCGCCCCGGGATAAGCCCGGGGCAGGGGCGTGGGCATCAACCCCTAGAACAACTCCATGGATCCATCCTGCTGGGGGGGTTCCAGCAGGCCGGCCCGCACCAGGGCCTGGTAGTCCCGCACCTGGTTGCGGCCGTTGGCCTTGGCGTAATAGAGGGCCCGGTCGGCCTCGGCGAGGGTGAGGCCCGCAGGCTGCACCTGGCAGTCGATGGCGCTGAAGCCGATGCTGACCGTGACCCGGCCCACTTGGGGGAAGGCATGGACCTCCACGTTGTGGCGGATGCGGTCAAGCGCGGTCTGGGCATGTTCCCGGGTGACGTCGTGCAGCAGCACCAGGAACTCCTCCCCGCCGAAGCGGAAGCACATGTCCGTATCCCGCAGGCTCTCCCGCAGGATGTTGGCGAAGATGATGAGCACCTCGTCGCCGATGAGGTGGCCGTGCTCGTCGTTGATCCGCTTGAAGCGGTCCAGGTCCAGCAAGGCCAGGTACTCGCCCCGGCCGGTACGGTCTTCCTGGCGCCGGCTGTTGAGGTGGGCGGTGGTGATCTCCCCCAGGCGGCGTTCCAGGCGCTTGCGGTTGAACAGGCCCGTGAGGGTGTCCTTCTCGCTGTCGAACAGCAGGCGCGTGAAGTTCATGTACACCCGCGTCATGCCCAGGGCCAGGCGGGTGTCGGTTTCATCCCAGGTGCCCCGCCACAGGATCAGCACGCGTTTGGCGGCCAACTCGCCCACGCTCAGGTTGATGAGCAGGAAGGACAGGCCGCCCAGGGCCGTGCTCCGGGTCTCCTCATGGGCCGCCAGGCCCAGGGCCAGGTCGAGGATGCCGTCGGGCAGGTCCTGGCCCTGGTGGGTGGTGTGGATGACACGGAAGCCGCTGGGGTTCTGGAATTCCAGCACCTGGCATTCCACGCCATCCAGCATTTCTTCCAGGGAATGGAACAGGCTCTGTTCCAGGGAGCGCTGGTCCCGCTGTTCGGTGAGCAGGACGATGGATTCCAGAACTTCGTGGATGAGGTCCGGACTGGTGGCTTCCATATTCAGCTTTCAGTGACCATCAGGCACCCCGGGCATTACAGGGCAGGCAGGAGGAACAACAGCATCCACCAGGGGGTGGATCGTTCCACGGTGAAGGGCAAGGCCGGGCTTGGCAGGCTGGCAACGCCTTCCGCCCCCAGGGCAATGACCCGGACGGAATAGTCGCCGGGTTCCAGGCCCTGGAGGGCGGCGGTGGCGACATTCGTCTCCAGGCTGAGGACGGGCTTGGCGAAGGTGGGCTCCGCGGCCACTTCCACGCGGTAGCGCGGGTAGAACACTAACGGATTGACGACGACAAACGC
>CAZREY010000076.1:0-9402 GCA_964599015.1 uncultured Thiobacillus sp. | reverse complement strand
GTGGTGTTCTGCCAGGGCTGCCCCTGGCGCTGCGCCTATTGCCACAACCCCCACCTGCTTCCTGCGGACGGGCCGGAAAGCCACGCCTGGGCCGAGGTCCTGGCCTTGCTGGAGAAGCGGCGGGGCCTGCTGGACGCGGTGGTGTTCTCCGGCGGTGAGCCCACCCTCCAGGGCGGCCTGGCCGACGCCATGCGCGAAGTCAAGGCGCTGGGTTTCCGTATCGGTTTACATAGCGGCGGCATGTACCCGGACCGGCTGGCGCGGGTGCTGCCCCTGCTGGACTGGATCGGCCTGGACGTGAAGGCCCCCCGTCATGCCTATGCGCGCATCACCGGCGTACCCGGCAGCGGCGAAGCGGTGTTCGAGAGCCTGGGCCTGATCCTGGCGGCGGGCGTCGCGCACGAACTGCGCTGCACCTGGCACCCGGACCTGCTGTCCGACGCCGACCTGGAAAACCTGGGCGCGGAGCTGGCGGCCCTGGGTGCCGATCGCCTGGTGTTGCAGGAATATCGCGCCGAAGGCTGTGCCCGGCCCTTGTCCGGCATCCGCGCGGCCCAGCTGGAAACGCCGGGGATAAGCGCCCTGGCGGCGCGCATCGGGCATTTCTCCCTGCGGCCGGCCCAATAGCTTTAGGAGTAATGGAGTGAACATGTTGTTTCCGGAGTTCTTTGCCCAACTGCTGCCCCTCACCCTGCGGGACCCCCTGGCGGAAACCCTGGGCGCGGCCCTGGGCGGCATCCTGGTGTACCGCTATGAGGATGCGGTGCGCCTGGCGGGGCATTCCTGCCCCACCGTGGCCGGGGCCTGGCTCATGGCCCGGCACGGGCTGGCCGCCCTGTACCCGGAGGAACTGCCGGAGCGGGGCGGCATCCGCGTGGAATTGCGCGGTGCCCAGGACGCGGGCACCACCGGCGTGGTGGGCAGCGTGCTGGGTTTCGTCACCGGCGCGGCGGGGGAGGGGGGCTTCAAGGGCCTGGGCGGGCGCCATGGGCGCCGCAACCTGCTGGCCTACGGCGTGGAGATGCCCGGCGAGGTGCGCTTCACCCGCTTGGATACCGGGGCCTCGGTGGGGGTGGACTACCACCCGGAGAAGGTGCCCCCCGCGCCCGACATGGCGCCCCTCATGGCCCGTGTCGTCGGCGGCACGGCCGATGGGGAGGAACGGGAAGCCTTCGGCAGGCTCTGGCAGGACCGTGTGCGGCGCATCCTGGTGGACCATGCCACCGATCCGGACCTTGTGGTGGTGAGGCCCGGAGCATGAGCCTGGATACATCAAGCCTGGACCTGCGCTGTTCCGTATCGGTGCTTTCCCTCCATGTGGGCCAGGTGCGGCCCCTGGGCCCGGAGGGCAGGCCCAGCGCCATCGGCAAGGAAGCCGTAACGGATCTGCGCAAGATCACCGTATTGGGCCTGGAGGGGGACGTTCAGGCGGACCTCCAGCATCACGGCGGCCCGGACAAGGCCCTGCACCACTACCCCCGGGAGCACTATGCCCCCTGGCGGGCCGAACTGCCGCACCAGGCCGCGTTGTTCGCGCCCGGGGGCTTCGGCGAGAACCTCTCCACCCAGGGCCTGACGGAGGCCACGGTGTGCCTGGGGGACATCTTCACCCTGGGCAGCGCCGTGGTGCAGGTGGCCCAGGGGCGCAAGCCCTGCTGGAAGCTGAATGCCCGCTTCGGCGTGGACGACATGGCCCGGCGGGTGCAGGACACGGGTCGCACGGGCTGGTACTACCGGGTGCTGGAGGCGGGGGACGTGGCCCCCGGGGAGCCCCTCACCCTGGTGGAGCGCCTCTGTGCGGCCTGGCCCCTGGACCGCCTGTGGCGGGTGCTGAACCAGGTGCCGGCGGATCGGGCGGCCCTGGAGGAACTGGCCGGGATGGAAGTGCTGGCCGCCAACTGGCGGGAGACGGCCAGAAAACGGCTGGGGGGCGGCGAGGACGAAGGCCTGGGCCAGCGCCTGGGGAAACTTCCCGGGAAGTGAAAGCGCCCGGGGCCGGGCTCAATTCTCGATGCCCGAATCCGCGTGGCAGGCACAGTTGGGGCTGACGGTGCCGTCGCAGCACACGATCTTGCCGGCGCGGCAGCCGCACACGCCCTTGTGGCCCTTGCAGCAATCGGCCTGGCTGATCTGGCTCAGGTAGAGGGGGTGGCCGGGGGCGGGGCAGGCCTGGGAGGCGGCCCTTTCCTGGGCGGTGGCCGACGTGGCGGGATGGGCCGTTCCTTCAACGCCTTCCGCCCAGGCCGGCAGGGCAAGGGCGAAGCAGGCGGCGACAAGCAGGTTGAAAAGGTTTTTCATGATCCCCGGCTCCTGTGCATGGGCTTTCGATAAGGTGCTTTCAATATACGTGACCGGCCCGGCTCCGTTCAGTTCGTGGCGGCGGCCAGGGACTCCAGGGCCTCCTGCTGGGCCATCCATTCCTCTTCCAGCTGTTCCAGGTCCTTGGCCACCTGGGCCTGCTCATACAAGAACGCTTTCAGGCGATCCTTGTTGACCTCGGCGTAGATGTCAGCGGCGGCCAGCTCGCCGTCCAGTTCCGCCTTGCGGGCGTTGAGCCGGTCCATCTGTTCCTCCAGGCGCTTGATGCGGCTCTCGATGGGCTTCTTCTGGCTGGACAGGCGCTGGCGGGCCTCGGCCTCCTGGCGTTTCTGCTCCTTGCGGTCGGCGGTGTTGCGGGGCGCTTCCATGGCGGATTCCAGGATTTCGCCTTGCGCCATCCGGGCTACGGGTTCCGCGGGCTTTCCCAGCTTGGTCTTGAACAGCCAGTCCCGGTAGTCGTCCAGGTCGCCGTCGAAGGGCTTCAGGCCGCCGTCGGCGACGATGAGGAATTCCTCCGTAGTGGCCCGCAGCAGGTGGCGGTCGTGGGACACCAGTACCAGGGTGCCCTCGAACTGGGCCAGGGCCACGGTGAGGGCCTCCCGGGTCTCCAGGTCCAGGTGGTTGGTGGGTTCGTCCAGCAGCAGCAGGTTGGGGCGCTGCCAGACGATGAGGGCCAGGGCCAGCCGGGCCTTCTCGCCGCCGGAGAAGGGCGCGATGGAGGCGCTGGCCATGTCGCCGGCGAAGTTGAAGCCGCCGAGGAAATTGCGCAGTTCCTGTTCCCGGGTGTTGGGGGCCAGCTTCATGAGGTGCCACAGGGGGGACTGGTCGTGGCGCAGCATCTCTACCTGGTGCTGGGCGAAGTAACCGATGGCCAGGCCCTTGCCCTGGGTGACGCTGCCGGCCAGGGGCGGCAGGTCCCCCACCAGGGTCTTGATGAGGGTGGACTTGCCGGCGCCGTTGACCCCCAGCAGGCCGATGCGCTGGCCGGCCTGGAGGATCAGGTTGAGATCCTTCAGGACTACCTTGGCTCCCTCCCCCGCTTGCGGGGGAGGGGAGTGGGTACCCCGCCGTCACGTCCTCCAGTACCAGCAGGGGGTTGGGCGCCCGCTCCGGTTCCCGGAACTCGAAGCTGAAGGCGGCGGCGGCGTGGATGGGGGCCAGCTCCTCCATCTTCGCCAGCATCTTCATGCGGGACTGGGCCTGCTTGGCCTTGCTGGCCTTGGCCTTGAAGCGGTCGATGAAGGATTGCAGGTGGGCCCGCTCCCGGCTTTGCTTCTCGAAGGCGGCCTGGCCCAGGGCCAGGTTGATGGCCCGCTGCTTTTCGAACTGGGAGTAGTTGCCGCCGTAACGGGTGAGCTTCTTCTGGTCGATGTGGGCGATGACGTTCACCACCCCGTCCAGGAAGTCCCGGTCGTGGGAGATGATGATCAGCGTGCCCGGGTAGCGCTTGAGCCAGTCCTCCAGCCAGAGGATGGCGTCCAGGTCCAGGTGGTTGGTGGGCTCGTCCAGCAGCAGCAGGTCGGACGGGCACATGAGGGCCTGGGCCAGGTTGAGGCGCATGCGCCAGCCGCCGGAGAAGCTGGCCACCGGCTGGGTCATCTGGGCCTGGGAGAAGCCCAGGCCGGTGAGGAGCTGCTCGCCCCGGGCCTTCACCGTGTAGGCGTCGGCGTCCTGGAGGGCGGCGTGGAGTTCGCCGATGCGGTGGCCGTCATGGGCGGTTTCCGCTTCCGCCAGTTCCGCTTCCAGACGGCGCAGGGTGGTGTCGCCGTCGATGGCGTAGTCCAGGGCGGAGCGCTCCAGGGCCGGGGTCTCCTGGGCCACGTGGGCGATGCGCCAGCGGGCGGGAAAGTCCAGATCGCCCCCGTCCGGGTGCAGCTCGCCCCGCAGGAGGGCGAACAGGCTGGACTTGCCCGAGCCGTTGGCGCCGATGAGGCCCACCTTCTCCCCCGGGTTGAGGGTGAGGTCGGCCCCCTCCAGCAGGGGCTTGGTGCCCCGGATGAGGGTGAGGGACTGGAGGCGGATCAAAGCAGGGCGCTACCCATGTGCTCGCCCCGCTCGTACACCACATGGGCCCGGCCCACCAGCAGGGGGTCCAGCAGGCCGATGCGCGCCGCGTCCTTGTTCTTGTAGGGCAGCTTGTGCAGCACGTAGCGCAGGGCGTTGAGGCGGGCCCGCTTCTTGTCGTCGGACTTGATCACCGTCCAGGGGGCGTCCGCCGTGTCGGTGTAGAAGAACATGGCCTCCTTGGCCTTGGTGTAGTCCTCCCACTTGTCCAGGGAAGCCAGGTCGATGGGGGACAGCTTCCACTGCTTGAGGGGATGGACTTCCCTCTCCTTGAAGCGGCGGCGCTGCTCCTCCCGGCTGACGGAGAACCAGAACTTGATGAGGTGCACGCCGCTGCGCACCAGGTTGCGCTCGAACTCCGGCGCCTGGCGCATGAATTCCAGGTATTCCTCATCGGTGCAGAAGCCCATGACCCGCTCCACGCCGGCCCGGTTGTACCAGGAGCGGTCGAAGAGGGCGATCTCGCCGGCGGTGGGCAGGTTCTGCACGTAGCGCTGGAAGTACCACTGGCCCCTTTCCGTCTCGGTGGGCTTTTCCAGGGCCACCACGTGGGCACCCCGGGGGTTCAGGTGCTCCATGAAGCGCTTGATGGTGCCTCCCTTGCCCGCCGCGTCCCGGCCCTCGAACAGGATCACCACCTTCTGGCCCGTCTCCTTCACCCAGGCCTGGAGCTTGAGCAGTTCCACCTGGAGCTTGTACTTCTCCCGCTCGTAGTTCTTGCGGGACATGAGGTTCTTGTAGGGATAGCCGCCCTCGCGCCAGTCCGGCGCCAGTTCCTCGTCCGGGTGCTTCGCCGTGGCGCCCGTGAAGGTCGGACGCAGCAGGGCATCCTTCAGGGCGGCGGCGTCCTCGGGGGAGGCCCCCTTCAGGATGGCCTCCAGGGATTCGATGAAGGCCGGGCCGCCGCCCGCGCTGGCGAGGATGTCCTTGACGGCGGTGATCTTGGATTCCTGGGCGGCGCTGACGGACTCGCCCACCACGAAGCGCTCCACGGCGCCTTCGTTCAATTTGGGGGGGACGTCCCCGGCAGTGGCGCGGCGGGGTCGGGCCTGGCTGGCCGCGGGTTTTGGGGACGATCCGCTGGCTGATCTGGCGGCGGATTTCGCGCCGCCTTTCGCCGCCGGCTTGGCGGCAGGCTTGGCTGGGGCTTTCACGGTGGTCTTTTCCTGATTGCGCATGATTTTGCTCCTGTGTAGAACGTATGTACTAGCAGCCGGGCCGCGGCGCCACAAACATAAAACGATATGCCCCGGCTTCCGGCATATCAAGCGCGGTTCACAAGCCGCGCCATGACAACCACATCGGGAACAACAGCGGGAACGACTGATCCATGCGCGTGAGTGAAGCGGGATGTCCATGAAATTGCTCGGCAAGACGTACTGGCCGGCATGGCTTGCATTGCTGCTGGGCGTCATGCTCACGGCCCTCGCCGCCGGCCTGGCCAGGAGCCAGGAGGAAAACCGGGTGCGCCTGGCCTTCGAGGGCGCGGCGAGGGAGAGCACGCGGGACATGCAGGCCCATCTGCAAGACCGGCTCCATGGCCTGGTGGGGGTGGCCGCCCTGTTCGGCAGCATGCCATCGGTCAGCCGGGAACAGTTCGCCACCTACGTCGACGCCCTGCACACCCTGCACCCCCACCTCATGGTCCTGAAATGGGCTCCCCGGGTGGCGCCGGAGGAGCGTGCCCGCTTCGAGGATGAGCAGCGGCGAACCTTGCCCGGATTCCGGATCCGGCCGATCCGGGAGGTCGCCCAGGACGGGGAGGCTTTCCCGGTCCTGTACGTCGCCGGCGGCGAGGGACGGGGCATGCTGGGGATGGATCTGGCCTCGGAGCCCGTGCGCCGGGAGGCATTGGCGTTCGCCCGGGACAGCGGCGCCATCGCCTTGTCGGGCGTGATCCGCCTGCTGGAGGTGAGCCCCGGCGCGCCGGGGTTGATGGTGGTGGCGCCGGTCTATCGCCGGGGCATGCCCACGGACAGCGTCGCGGCCCGGCGCGCGGCCCTGGCCGGCTATGTCCAGGCCGTGCTGCGTCTGCCGGACCTGCTGGGCCCATCCCTGGGCAACCTGATCAAGCCGGGCCTGGACATGCATATCGAGGACCGGGGCGGCACACCGCGGCCCTTTGTCATGCACCGGTTCGCGGACGGCCGGCACGAGGTGGAGGCCGCCGCCCCCGGCCACCGGGCCCGCATGGCCGAGTTGGCCGGCACCTGGAGCGCCGAGGGCAGCATTTCGCCGGGGGGGCGCCAGTGGCGGGTGCGCTATTTCGCGGTGCCGGGGGCCTGGCGGCCGAACGAGATGCCCCTGCGGCGGCCCTGGGTCCTGGGCGGTCTGCTGACCCTGGGGCTGACCGGCTACCTGTTCATGGGCGCGTCCAGGCGGCAGCGGGCCATGCTGGACCAGACGGTCCTGGCGGAGAGCGAGGCCCGCTTCAAGGCCATCTTCGACCAGGCGGCAGTGGGCATCGCCCAGATTGACACGGGGGGCAGGTGGCTGCGGGTCAACGACAAGTTTTGCGAAATCCTGGGCTATGGCCGGGGGGGGCTGTTCGCCCTGTCTTTCCGGGATATCTCCCACCCGGAGGACCGGGAGGTCGATACGGACAACCTGCGCCGCATGCTGGCGGGCGAGATCGCCACCTACGGCATGGACAAGCGCCTGCTGCACCAGGCGGGCCACGAGGTGTGGGTGCGCCTCACCGTGTCCATGGTGTGGCAGCCGGCGGGCCAGGATGACTATTTCATCTGTGTCATGGAGGACATCTCCCGCCAGCGCCAGGCGGAGGAGATGCTGCGGCGCCAGCGGGACCTGAACCAGCATTACCTGGACACGGTGCAGACCATGCTGGTGGTGCTGGACCGGGAAGGCCGCCTCGTCATGATCAACCGCACGGGCTGCGCATGGCTGGGCGTGACGGAATCCGAAGTCCTGCAATGCAACTGGTTCCAGGAGTGCCTGCCCCAGCCGGAGGGCATGGAGCGGGTGTACCCCATCTTCCGCCGCATCATGGCCGGCGAGCTGGAGACGGTGGAATATGTCGAGAACGCCATCCGGTGCCGGGATGGCCGGCAACGCCTGATCGCCTGGCACAACGCCCTGCTGACCGACGGGAAGGGCGGGGTCATCGGCGCCATCAGTTCCGGCCAGGACATCACGGACCACAAGCGCACCGAGGAGCGCCTACGCCAGGCCGCCGCCGTGTTCGAATACACCGCCGAGGGGGTGATGATCACGGATGCCGAGATGCGGATCCTGAGGGTGAACCCGGCCTTCAGCGCCACCACCGGCTACAGTCCCGAGGAGGTGCTGGGCCAGACGCCGAGGGTCCTGCAATCGGGCCGCCACGATCACGAGTTCTACCGGGAGATGTGGACCCGCCTGGGGCAGACGGACAACTGGCGGGGCGAGATCTGGAACCGGCGCAAGGACGGCGCCATCTATCCGGAGCTGCTCACCATCAGCGCGGTCCGCGACGGCGATGGGCAACTCATCAACTACCTGGGCGTGTTCACCGACATCAGCGACATCCGCCATGCCCAGGAGGAACTGGACTACCTGGCCCATCACGATTCCCTCACCGGCCTGCCCAACCGGCAGTTGTTCAACGAGCTGCTGCAGCACGCCATCCGCTCCGGCGAACGGGAAGGCAATCAGTTCGCCCTGCTGTTCCTGGATCTGGACCGCTTCAAGAACATCAACGACACACTGGGCCATCCCGTGGGGGACCGGCTGCTGGTGGAGGTGGCCCAGCGCCTGCGGGAGGTGATGCGGGGCATCGATACCGTCAGCCGCATCGGCGGCGACGAATTCATGCTGCTGCTGGACCACCTGGACGATCCCCAGGAGGCGGGCACGGTGGCCCAGCGCCTGATCGAGCGCCTCAGCCAGCCCTACGAGATCATGGGACACACCCTGTACAGCGGGGTCAGCATTGGCATCGCTGTCTACCCCGGCGACGGCAGGGAGGGGGCGGACCTGCAGCGCAACGCGGATGCCGCCCTGTACCAGGCCAAGGACGAAGGGCGCGGCACCTACCGTTACTTCGACATCAGCCTGGCGGAGGTGGCGCGGGAACGCCTGGCCCTGGAAACCCTGCTGCGCCAGGCCATGGACCATGACCAGCTGCGCCTGTATTTCCAGCCCCAGGTGGACCTGGGCCGGGGCGAGGTCATCGGCGTGGAGGCCCTGGCCCGCTGGGACAGCCCCAGCCTGGGTCCCATCAGCCCGACCCGTTTCATTCCCCTGGCGGAGGAAACGGGCCTCATCGTGCCCCTGGGGGAGTGGGCCCTGCGGGCCGCCTGCCGGCAGATGCGGGCCTGGCTGGACGAGGGGGGAGCGCCGGACTACGTGGCGGTGAACGTGTCCGCGGTGCAGCTTTCCCGCAGCGACCTGCCGGCCGTGGTGCGCGCCGCGCTGGAGGAGTTCGGCCTGGAGGCCCGCCACCTGGAACTGGAGATCACCGAGAGCTTCGTCATGGCCGGTCCGGAGGCCGCCGTGCGGGTGCTGCGGGAGCTGAAGGCGCTGGGCATCCGTCTGTCCATCGACGATTTCGGCACGGGCTATTCCTCCCTGGCCTATCTCAAGCGCCTGCCCGTGGACCGGCTCAAGGTGGACCAGAGCTTCGTGCGGGACATGCTGGTGGACGCCAACGACGAGGCCATCGTCCGGGCCGTCATCGCCCTGGGCCACAGCCTGGGGCTGAACGTGCTGGCCGAGGGGGTGGAAACCGTGGAGCAGGCGGAACGGCTGCGGCACATGGGCTGCGACAGCGCCCAGGGCTGGCACTACGGCCGGCCCGAGCCGGCCTGATCCGGCAGGTTTGCATACCCCCCGGGAATGACTGCTATGCTGTGATCGTTGTCACATCGCCTGCGCAGCCTGAGCGGCGATAGGGAAACATCCCCGGGGCCAGCCGTTTGCGTGGGCCCCGATGCCACCTCCACCTGAAAGAGAGGAAACACCATGAAGCGTTTGCTGCCCCTGTTGCTGCTTGCCGCCGCCCCCGCCCTCGCCGCCGAC
>CAZREY010000075.1:0-9721 GCA_964599015.1 uncultured Thiobacillus sp. | reverse complement strand
CGCCAGGGTTTCGAAGAAGCGTGAGGTGAGGGTGTACTGCTCCGTGGTCAGGAAGGTGTAGAAATTGTTGAAGTGCCGCTCGTAGGTCTCCTCCAGGCGCTGGAGTTCCTTGCGGTAGCGCAGCACGGAGAAGGGCGGGATGGCCACCAGGTTGATGCCATGCTCCTGGTTCAGTTTGCGGTACATGGCCTCCATCATGCGGTTGATCTCCTCGATCTGCTGATGGGCTGCATCCAGGTGTCCGTCCACGGTGGAGAAGAAACCGTTCATGGCCTCCCGCATGCCTTTGGTGAAGCGGCTGGCGGTCATGGCCTCCCGTGCCTGCTTGACCTCGTTGCGCAGCACATCCATGCCGATCTGGGAGAACAGCTTGATGCTCTGCTGGGAGTAGACGGAACGCAGCGCCTGGAATTGCTGCAGGCCGCGCTCGAACAATTCCTTGTCGTTGGCGATCTTGCCCATGATGTGCTCCACCACATCCTGGTTCTTGCCCTGCAGGCCCCTGAGCTCGGCTAGCTGCTCCTCGATGCCCTGGCGGCGGCCCGCCAGCAAGGCCTGGCTGTTTTCCAGCAGGTCGGAGATCTCGGCCTCGGTCTGGTCCCGCACGATGGCCTGCTTGGAGGCGATGAGTTCGTCGGACAGGGCCTGTTCCAGGGTGAGGAGCTGGCTCTTGGCCAACAGGGCCTCGTCGCCGTTGATCTTGGCCAGCAGGCCTTTCTGGGCGGACACGGGGTAGATCTGGCTGGGTTGGATGCCCAGGAGTTCGGCGCTGGTCTTCACCTGATTGTCGATCTCGGCCTGGATTTGTTCCGGGGTCTTGAGGTCGTCCCACAGGCCGTCGATCTTGTTCAGGGCCACCAGCCGGCCGCGGTTCTTGCCCCGGGCATAGATGTGGCTGCGCCAGACCTCGATGTCCGACTTGGTCACGCCAGCGTCGGCGGAAAGCACGAACAGCACGGCATGGGCGTTGGGCAGCAGGTTGAAGGTGAGTTCCGGTTCCACGCCGATGGCGTTCAGGCCGGGGGTGTCGTACACCACCAGGCCTTTTTCCAGGAAGGGGTGGGGAAAGTTGATGATGGCGTGGCGCCAGGCGGGAATGGTGACGCCGCCGTTTTCATTGATCCCGAAGCTGGCGTCCGGGTCGTCCGGGTTGTAGAGGCCGTAGCGGGTGGCCTCTTCCACGGAAACCTGTTTCACGCGGCAGACCTCTTTCATGGCCTGGGCCACGCTGTCGGGGGAGGCGGTGTCGATGTTGACCGGCGTCCACTCGTCCGGGTAGTTCTTGTATTCGGAGACCGTGGCGTTGGAACCCCGGGTCTCGATGGGCAGCAACTCGATCATGGGGGGTTTGGACGGCTCATAGAGCAGTTCCGTGGGGCACATGGTGGTGCGCCCGGCGGTGGAGGGCAGCAGGCGCTGCTTCAGGTCCGAGAGAAAGATGGCATTGATGAGCTCCGACTTGCCCCGGGAAAATTCGGCGATGAAGGCGACGTGGAGCTTGTCTTCGGCCAGCCGGTCGATCAGTTGCTGCAGGCGCAGGTCCCGCTGGGAATCGTTGAGGTCTTCCTTGCTCAGCCATTTGCGGTAGTCCGCAATGCCCTGGGACAGGTTTTCCCGCCACTGGCTGTAGGCCTCGAATTCATTGACAAGCGAAACGGTGCTCATGGGTTTCCTCCGGCAAATGCCATTCCCAGCTTGATTTTGTGCTGGCAATGTATCGCATATCGGCAGAACTGGCACGGTCTTGAGGGTTTTTTCGGACCAGGCTAATGCTTTTGGCAGGTTGGGCAGAAAAAGGTGGATCGGCCCCCTTGCACCAGTTGGTGGATGGGGGTGCCGCAGTGCCGGCAGGGTTCTCCCGTGCGGCCATATACAAAATACGTTTGCTGGAAATAGCCCGGCCTGCCGTGCCCGTCCACGAAGTCCCGCAGGCTGCTGCCGCCGGCGGCAATGGCCAGGGTGAGGGTTTCCTTGATGGCGGTGGCCAATCGATCGCAGCGGGGGCGAGATAGCCGGCCGGCAGGCAGGCGGGGATGGATGCCCCCATGGAACAGGGCCTCGTTGGCGTAGATGTTGCCGATGCCCACGATCTTGTGGGCATCCATGATGAGGGACTTGATGGCGGTCTTGCGCCCACGGCACAGGGCATGCAGGTAGGCGCCGCTGAAGTCTTCCGAGAGAGGTTCCACGCCCAGGCCGGCCAGGAGGGGGTGGATCTCGGGAGCGTCGCTCAAGAGGATGGCGCTGAAGCGCCGCGGATCACGCAGGCGCAGGCTGTGGCCGTCTTCCAGGACGAGATCCAGGTGGTCATGCTTTTCCGGTGCCAGATCGGACCGGCACAGGCGCAAGCTGCCGGACATGCCCAAATGGGCAATCAGGCTGTGCTCCATTCCGTCCCCGACAAGATGGAGCACCAGATATTTTCCCCTTCGCCACAAGGACTGGATGACACAGCCTTGTATGGTTCGATCGAGTTCCGGGGAAACAGGCCAGCGCAGGCGCGCCTCCCTGATCCGGGCTCCCAGGAGGCGTTTGCCGACGAGATGGGGTGCCAGGCCCCGCAAGACGGTTTCGACTACCGGCAATTCAGGCAGGGGGGTTCAAGCGTATTCGTAGGCTGAGTGGGGGCTATTGAAACAGACTGCAACTTCTCACGGGGGGGGCGGTCTTGCATAATGACCCAAAATCCTGAGGGGTGGTCCCCGAGGCAAAGGCATGCACAGCAAAGCGCTACTTCTCTCCCTGTTGACGGTTTCCCTTTCCGCCTGCGCCCAGTCGCCGGTCGTGGCCCAGGCGGAAGCCGTGTCCGAGGCGCCCCTGCCGGAAGTCATGAAGCCAGCGCCGTCCCAACTCACGCCCCAGTTGATGTACCAGTTCCTCCTGGGGGAGATCGCCGGGCAGCGGGGTGACCTGAAGCTTTCCGCGGAGGCCTATGCTGATCTGGCGATGCGCACCAGGGATGCTCGGGTGGCCCGCCGCGCCACCGAGATCGCCCTGTATGCGCGCCAATCCAAGCTGGCCCTGCGCAACGCCCAGTTGTGGCTGGAACTGGAGCCGGATTCGGTCAAGGCCCAGCAGACCGTGGTCTCGTTGTTGGTGAGCGGCGGCCGCCTGTCGGATGCAAAACCCCATCTGGAAGCCTGGATCAGTTCGGGCAAGCCGGAACAGGTCTTCATGCAGTTGCACAGCCTGTTTGCCCGCCAGGGCGACAGGCAGGGGGTGGCGAGCCTGGTGGCGGACCTGGCTTCGGCCTATCCCGCCCTGCCGGAAGCGCGGTTCGCCGTGGCCCAGAGCGCCTGGCAGGCCGGCCAGGGGCTGAACGCCCTGAACGCGCTGGATGAAGTCCTGCGTCTTAAGCCGGATTGGGAGCATGCCGTCCTGTTCAAGGCCCAGATACTCCAGCAGAAGGATGGGGACGAGACGGCCATCACCTTCATGGGGGACTACCTCAAGGATCACCCCCGGGCGCGGGATGTGCGCCTTGCATACGCCAAGCAACTGGCCCGGGCGGGGAGGCTGGAAGAATCGCGGCAGGCCTTCGGCGTGCTGGTGCAGGAAATGCCGGACAATCCGGAGCCCCATTTCGCCCTGGGCCTGGTGGCCATGCAGGGCAACGACCTGGACAACGCCAAGGCCAGTTTTGAAAAGGCCCTGGCGCTGGATTACGCCGATAAGGGGATTGTCTTCTACTCCCTGGGCCAGATCGCGGAAGCCAAGGGCGACCATGAAGGCGCCCTGGCCCGGTACAGGGCCGTGACCGGCAATCAGCAGTTCGAGGCCCAGTTGCGGGTGGCACTGGTGTTGGGCAAGGCGGGGCGTCTGCAGGAAGGTCGCGACTGGCTCAAGCAGATGAGCCCCAACAGCGAGGGTCAGGGCGTCAGGATTGCCCAGGCCGAGGCCGAATTGCTGCGTGATGCGAAACGGTTCGCGGAATCCTACGAGGTGTTCGAACGGGCCCTGGGGCAATATCCGGACAATCTGGAACTCCTGTACGACCGGGCCATGGCGGCGGAAAAACTGAACCGCCTGGATGTGCTGGAGAAGGACCTGCGCCGCATGATCCAGCTCAAGCCGGACTATGCCCATGCCTACAATGCACTGGGCTACACCCTGGCCGATCGTACCGACCGGTTGCCCGAGGCGATTGAATTGCTGGAGAAGGCCATTAATCTGGCGCCGGACGATCCTTTCATCCTGGACAGCATGGGCTGGGCCCTGTTCAAGGCGAAGCGCTATGCCGAGGCCGCCGATTACCTGCGCCGGGCCTATGCCGGCCGCGACGACCCGGAGATCGCGGCCCACCTCGGGGAAGTGCTGTGGGTGAAGGGTGAGCGGGAAGAGGCGCGCCGCATATGGCAGGGTGGGCTCAAGGCCCATCCGGACAACGAAAGCCTGCGCGAGACCTTTTCGCGCCTGGCTCCTTGAGTCGTCAATGGCCGGCCGGCCTGCTCACCGCCGGCCTCTTCCTGCTTGGTGGTTGCGCCCAGCTGCCCGGCTTCAAGCCTTCGGCCTCGCCCAACAGGCTTGCCCTGTCCAAGGCGCCCGAGTCCTTCCGCCTGGAAGGACGGGTATCGATCAAGAGCGGAGAGGAGAATTTCTCCGGCGGCATGCTGTGGCGCCATGAGCGTCAAGAGGAGAACCTGCTGCTGCGCACGCCCCTGGGCCAGGGGGTGGCGGAACTCCAAGGCTCCGATGCGGGGGTGACCCTGAAGGATGCCGAGGGGCGGCAATATGCGGCGGATGACGCGGAAACCCTGGTGCGCCAGGTGGTGGGCATGACCCTGCCCATCAAGGGACTTGCCTGGTGGGTGGTGGGGCATCCCCGGCCCAACTCCCGTTATGTGGCCGAAGCCGACGAGAGCGGCCGTCTGGCCGTGCTGAAGCAGGACGATTGGCGCATCGAGTTCAGCCGCTACATGACCCATGTCGATGCCCGGCAAGCCCCGGTCGCCCTGCCGGGCAAGTTGACCGCCCGGCGCGGTGATGATCTGGAGATTCGTCTGGTGGTGGATGCATGGGAGTTGCCTTGAATCCGGACCAGGGGATGTATCCGGCGCCGGCCAAGCTCAACCTGTTCCTCCATGTGGTGGGGCGCCGGGCGGACGGCTACCACCTGTTGCAGACGGTATTCCGCTTCCTGGACGTGGGTGACCGTCTGGCAATTGCGTCCAGGACCGATGGCCGGATCGTGCTGCATGCGCCCTTGCCGGGTCTGCCACCGGAACAGGACCTGTGCTGGCGTGCGGCCGAACTGCTGCAGCGGCATGCCGGATGCCGTCTGGGCGCGGACATCCGTCTGGAAAAACGCCTGCCCATGGGGGGCGGTCTGGGGGGCGGCAGTTCCGACGCCGCCACCGTACTGCTGGTGCTGAACCGCCTGTGGGGGCTCCACCTGCCCCGCGCGGCCTTGCAGCATCTGGGCTTGGGCCTTGGGGCGGACGTGCCCGTGTTCGTCTTCGGCCGCAGTGCCTTCGCGGAAGGGGTGGGAGAGGTGCTGACGCCTTGGACCCCGGCCCCCGCCAGCTATGTAGTGCTGACCCCGGACGTCCACGTCTCCACCCCCGCCATCTTTGCCCACCCGGCATTGACACGGAATACACCCTCCGTCACAATCTCGGCCCTCTCGGAAGGCATGCGGAACAACGATCTGCGCAATGATCTTGAGCCCGTTGCCTGCGCGCTCTATCCCGAGGTGGCCGAGTCCCTGGCTTGGCTGAAGACCTGGGGAAATGCGCGCATGACCGGGTCGGGTGCCTGCGTGTTCGCGGCGTTTCCCGATCGGACGGCGGCGGAAAAGGTGTTCGCCCTTCGTCCCGGGCATCTGAAAGGTTTTGTGGCTGATGGCGTCGATCGGCACCCGCTGTTCGAGTGGGCAGAGTGACGCGATGGGCCAATTTGGGGAGTCGCCAAGTGGTAAGGCACCGGATTTTGATTCCGGCATTCGTAGGTTCGATCCCTACCTCCCCAGCCAGTAACTGGTGTTGTGCCGGCGGTGGCCGGCGCGATGACCGACAAGCGTGTGGCCGCGGCCGCACGCTTTTTTGTTTTTAGTGATCTGACTCCTCCCGACGCGCGGGTGTGCGCGGCAGTCGGTGGAATGGCAGGGGCTGCTATGGCATACGACAGCTTGATGGTGTTCACCGGCAATGCGCATCCCAAGCTTGCCGAGGATGTGGCGCGCCACCTCAATATCCATTTGGGGCGGGCCACCGTGGGCCGCTTTTCCGACGGCGAAGTGAACGTGGAGATCCTGGAGAACGTGCGCGGCAAGGACGTGTTCGTGCTCCAGTCCACCTGCCAGCCCACCAATGAAAGCCTGATGGAGATCATGCTCATGGTGGATGCCCTGCGCCGTTCCTCCGCCGGGCGCATCACCGCCGCCATCCCCTATTTCGGCTATGCCCGCCAGGACCGCCGCGTGCGTTCCGCCCGGGTGCCCATCACGGCCCGGGTGGTGGCCGACATGCTCACCGTGGCCGGGGTCAACCGGGTGCTGACCATGGACCTGCACTCGGACCAGATCCAGGGCTTCTTCGATATCCCCGTGGACAACATCTATTCCACCCCCATCCTCATGGGCGACATCTGGAAGCAGAACTACGAGAACCTGATGGTGGTGTCGCCAGACGTGGGCGGCGTGGTGCGTGCCCGGGCCGTGGCCAAGCGCCTGGAGTGCGATCTGGCCATCATCGACAAGCGCCGTCCCAAGCCCAACGTGGCCAAGGTCATGCACATCATCGGCGACGTGGCGGGCCGCACCTGCCTGATCATGGATGACATGGTGGATACGGCCAATACCCTGTGCGAGGCGGCCAACGCCCTGAAGGAGCATGGCGCCAAGCGGGTGTTGGCTTATTGCACCCACGCCGTGCTGTCCGGCAGCGCAGTGGAACGCATCAACAACTCCGCCCTGGATGAGCTGGTGGTCACCGACACCATCCCCCTGCGTGAGGATGCCAAGGCCAGTCCACGCATCCGCCAGCTGTCCGTGGCCAACCTGATGGCGGAGACCATCCGCCGCATCAGCGATGAGGATTCCGTGAGTTCGCTGTTCATCGAATAGCGGGCTTGCCAACCCGGCTGCCTGGTCGCGGGCAGCCGTTTTTCAACCGTAAGGAGTAGCAACATGCAAATCGAAATCAACGCCAAGAAGCGTGATGGCCAGGGCACCGGAGCGAGCCGCCGCCTGCGTCACGCCGGCCGTGTGCCCGGCATCGTCTACGGTGGCGGCAAGGACGCCCAGTCCGTGGATCTGGACCACAAGGAACTGTATTTCAGCCTGAAGAACGAGGCCTTCCATTCCTCCGTGCTGAGCCTGAACCTGGATGGCGCCAAGGAATCCGTGCTGCTGCGGGACTACCAGATGCACCCCTACAAGCAGCAGGTGATGCACGTGGACTTCCTGCGCGTCGACGCCGACCACAAGATCCACGTCAAGGTACCCCTGCATTTCCTCAACGCGGACATCGCCCCCGGCGTGAAGCTGGGTGGCGGCGTCGTCAGCCATCTGATGACCGAGGTGGAGGTGGTCTGCCTGCCCGCCAACCTGCCCGAGTTCATCGAAGTGGACCTGGCCAACCTGGATGCCGGCCACAGCCTGCACCTGTCCGAGCTCAAGCTGCCCGCCGGCGTGGAAATCGTCGCCCTGACCCGGGGTGAGGACCACGGCGTGGCGAACATCCTGGCCGTACGCGGTGGCGGCGGCGAAGGCGAGTCCGAGGGCGCCGCTCCGGCCGCCTGATCGCCTCTCAGGGGATGTTCGGGCAGATGCAGACGGCCAGTCATCCGGCCATACGTCTCGTCGTAGGCCTGGGCAACCCCGGCGCTGAGTACGCTGAAACCCGGCATAACGCCGGGTTTTGGTTTTGTGAGCGCCTGGCGGCGGAACTGGGGGCCGGCTTTGCCAACGAGAGCCGGTTCCACGGGCGGATAGCCCATGCCCGCGGGGCCGGGGTCTGGTTGCTCATGCCCCAGACCTTCATGAACCGTTCGGGCCAGTCGGTGGGGGCTTTGGCCCGTTTTCACCGCATACAGCCCGCCGAGATGCTGGTGGTCCACGACGAACTGGATATCCCACCAGGCCAGTTGAGGCTCAAGTTCGGCGGCGGTCTGGGGGGGCACAACGGCCTCAAGGACCTCACCGCCCACCTGGGAACCCAGGATTACTGGCGTCTGCGCATCGGCATCGGCCACCCGGGGGATCGCAACGAGGTGGTGAACTACGTGCTCAAACCGCCCCGGCGGGAAGAGCGGGCGGAAATCGACGCAAGCCTGGATCGGGCCCTGGCGCTCTGGCCCTTCATCCAGAAGGGCGATTGGAACGCCGCCCTGCAACGGGCGAATCAGAAACCCAGGGCGAAGCCTGCCCTTGCAAACACCGAGCCCACCGGGGCCTAGACTGGAAACGACATGAGTCTGAAATGTGGCATCGTCGGCCTGCCCAACGTGGGCAAGTCCACCCTGTTCAACGCCCTCACCAAGGCAGGCATCGCCGCCGAGAATTATCCCTTCTGCACCATCGAACCCAACGTGGGCATCGTCGAGGTGCCGGACCCCCGGCTCAGGCAGTTGTCCGAGATCGTCAAGCCCCAGCGGGTGGTGCCGGCCATCGTCGAGTTCGTGGACATCGCCGGCCTGGTGGCGGGGGCCTCCAAGGGCGAGGGCCTGGGCAACCAGTTCCTGGCCAACATCCGCGAGACGGACGCCATCGTCAACGTGGTGCGCTGCTTCGAGGACGACAACGTGGTGCACGTGGCCGGGCGCGTGGACCCCATCTCGGATATCGAGGTGATCGGCACGGAACTGGCCCTGGCGGACCTGGCCACGGTGGAGAAGGCCCATGCCCGGGATGTCAAGAAGGCCAGGGCCGGCGACAAGGAAGCCCAGAAGCTGGTGGCCCTGTACGACAAATTGCTGCCCCATCTGAACGAGGCCAGGCCGGTGCGCAGCCTGAATCTCACCGAAGAGGACAGGGTCCTGCTGGCGCCCTTGTGCCTGATGACGGTGAAGCCGGCCATGTACGTGGCCAACGTGGCGGAAGACGGTTTCGAGAACAATCCCCACCTGGATCGGCTTCATGCCCTGGCCGCTGCCGAGGGGGCGCCCGTGGTGGCCCTGTGCGCCGCCATCGAGGCGGAGATCGCCGCCCTGGACGATGCGGACAAGGTGGATTTCCTGGAGGCCATGGGGCTCCATGAACCGGGCCTCAACCGCCTGATCCGTGCCGCCTACGACCTGTTGGGCCTGCAAACCTATTTCACCGCCGGGGTGAAGGAGGTGCGGGCCTGGACCATCCACAAGGGGGACACCGCGCCCCAGGCCGCCGGGGTGATCCACACGGACTTCGAGCGGGGCTTCATTCGCGCGCAAACCATTGCTTTTGAAGACTTTATTGCCTGCAAGGGCGAGCAGGGCGCCAAGGAGGCCGGCAAGATGCGTTCCGAGGGCAAGGAATACGTGGTCCGGGACGGCGACATCATGAATTTCTTGTTCAATGTGTAATTGACAAGGCGTTGCTTCCAAACCATAATGCCGCGCTTTCGCGGTGGGGTTCCCGAGCGGTCAAAGGGATCAGACTGTAAATCTGACGGCACTGCCTTCGAAGGTTCGAATCCTTCCCCCACCACCAGGTTGTTTACCGCGCCGCGCCTGTAATGGCGGGGTAAGGCGGGTGTAGTTCAATGGTAGAACCTCAGCCTTCCAAGCTGATGACGCGGGTTCG
>CAZREY010000074.1:7520-9744 GCA_964599015.1 uncultured Thiobacillus sp. | reverse complement strand
AGGACGTGAAGAAAAAAGCCCTTGCACGCCTGGCGGTTGCCGGCCTCGTGACCGCGGCCGCGTTGGCGGGACTCTGGTGGTTGGACCAGGGGAAAAATGCACCCGTCGAAAAGAGCGTCCAGGCACCCCAGCCCGCCCCCATCAGGCCAGCCCAGGCACCGGAACCGGCCCTTCCCGAGACCGGACCCGGACCCGGGGCACCAGCAGAGACGCCCCCCGTGGAGGAACCGACCAAGCCAGACATCCCCAGGGAAGCCCCGCCGCCGCCCCGGGTCAGCAATGAGCCCCGGCGCGTACCTTATCCAGTCGAACCTTCTCCTCCCAGGCAGGTTGCGGCCGTTGCTCCCGTCCCGCCCGCGCCCTCCCCGGCCCAGCCGGCCCCCGTCGCCATGCCGCTCATTGCGGCCACGGGCGGTTTCGTGGTGCAACTGGGGGTGTTCAGCACCCCCGCCCGAGCGGAGGAACTGGTGCGCAAACTGCGGAATCAGGGCATTCGGGCCAGCACCGAAACCCGGGTGCACGTGGGCCCCTTCCTCAATCGTCAGGAGGCGGAAAAGGCCCAGGCCGAGATGCGGCGCCTGGGTATCAACGGCGTGGTCACCACGGCGGCGCCCACGAAATAACCCTGCCGGGCGAGGCGGCAGCCGCCCTGAATTCGGCCGCCGCCCCGAGCTCCGCCACCCAGGCCACCCGGCCGTCAACTTCCAACACCGGCAGCCAGGGGCGGCGCCATGGGGGAATGCCCGCCTCCCGCAGCAGGTCTTTCAGGGGCCGCTGCATCTGCCCGGCCCGCAGGCGCATGCTGTCCCCGGCCTGGCGATGGCGCACCAGCACCTGCCTCCCCACCAGCGACACCCCTTCTCCTTCCGCCGGGTGGAATTGCAGGCATCCCGCGGCCCCCAGGTCCAGCCACGCCTGTTCCTGCCAGGGCAGACCCAGAACAGGCACCGGGTCGAACACCGCGCGAGGCACCACCCTTACCCGTCCCTGAAAACGGACCACGCTGACATCGCCGAAATCGACCCGCACCTGGGCATTGGCACAAGCCTCTCTAAGCTGCCGCGTGGCTTCCACCAGGGCATGGCGACGCACCTGGACACCCTCCTGCTCCAATATCCGGCGCAGCAGATTCCGGGACCGGGACTCCGACAGTTCCAGCAGATGCCTGACTTCCAGGCCTGAGTCTTCAATCGCGGAGGCGCCGTCCCTATCCGCCAGTTCATCCAGCAGGTCCGCCCATTCCGCGAACTGGCTCGCGGTCCCGGCCAGGGCCCGGGACATGCCGGGGATCACCTCATCCAGGGCGGGCAGCAGGGTGTGGCGCACATGGTTGCGTGCCAGGCTGGGATCCAGGTTGCTCTCGTCCTCCACCCAGGCCAGGCCGTGTTCTCCCGCGTACTGTTCGAGTCGCGCCCGGGAGAGCGCCAGGAAAGGCCGCAGCAGCAGGAGCCGCTGCGTCAACGGCCGGGCCTCCGGCATCGCCGCCATGCCTCTGACGCTGGCACCGCGGCGCAGCTGCAGCAGCACGGTTTCGGCCTGGTCATCCCGGTGGTGGCCCAGCAGCAGGGCATCGGCTTCCAGCCGTTCGAACACACGGTAGCGGGCCTCCCGGGCGGCGGCCTCCAGGCCCTGCCCCGCCAGATGGACCCGGACGCGGGATACCGTCAGGGGAATATTCAGGGCATCGCAAACCGATTGGCAGTGGACTGCCCAGGCATCCGCCCGGGGCGACAAACCATGGTGCACATGCACGGCGCCCAGGGAGATGGGAAGGCTGCCCCGCAGTCCGGCCAGGGCATGGAGCAGTACCGTGGAATCCAGGCCACCGGAGTAGCCCACCACCAGCTTGCCGCCGGCGGGGAGATGTCTGGCGAGGCAGGCGGCGACCGCGCCGCCCGTATCAGGCTCGCCCTTCCTTGAACTTGCCATAGCCCATGAGGCGGGCGTAACGGTCGTTGAGCAGGGCGTTGAGAGGGCGTTCGCGCACGTCGTTCAAGGCATCGGACAGGGCGCTGCGCAGGTTTTCCATCATGGCTTCGGGTTCCCGGTGGGCGCCGCCCAGGGGCTCCGGAACCACCTGGTCGACGAGACCCAGGGTCTTCAGGCGGGTCGCCGTGATGCCCAGGGTTTCCGCGGCGAGGGGCGCCTTCTCCGCGCTCTTCCAGAGTATGGAAGCACACCCCTCCGGGGAGATGACGGAATAGGTGGCGTACTGGAGCATCAT
>CAZREY010000074.1:0-7510 GCA_964599015.1 uncultured Thiobacillus sp. | reverse complement strand
CCGATGGCCAGGGCGCCGCCGGAGCCCCCCTCGCCGATGACCGTGCAGATCACCGGCGTTTTCAGCTCCGCCATGTCGTACAGGTTGCGGGCGATGGCCTCCGACTGGCCCCGCTCTTCCGCGCCGATGCCGGGGTAGGCGCCCGGTGTGTCGATGAAGGTCAGCACGGGCATGCGGAACTTCTCCGCCATGCGCATCAGGCGCAGGGCCTTGCGGTAGCCCTCCGGCCGGGGCATGCCGAAGTTGCGGTACTGGCGCTCCTTCACGTCGCGGCCCTTCTGGTGGCCCATGACCACCACGGGTTCTCCGCCAAAACGGGCCACGCCGCAGATGATGGCGGGATCGTCCGCGAAGGCCCGGTCCCCGTGGAGCTCCTCGAACTCGCTGAACAGGGCCTGGATGTAATCCAGGGTGTAGGGGCGCTGGGGATGGCGCGCCACCTGGGAAATCTGCCAGGCGTTGAGCTTGGCGTAGATCTGCTTGGTCAGGGTCGCGCTTTTCTTGCGCAGGCGCTCGATCTCCTCGGAGATGTCCAGGCCGGGGTCGCCACGCACCTCGGACAACTCCTCGATCTTGGCCTCAAGCTCGGCGATGGGCTGTTCGAAGTCGAGAAAGGTCACCTTCATAACGAAACGGGCCTTGATGAAAAGGGGGGTGGATATTACCGCAGTGGGTCAATGGTGATGGCCGTGGGGTCCATGCACGTGGCCATGGGCCAACTCTTCCGCGCTGGCCGCCCGCACATCTTCCACCCGGCATTGCAGGCGCAGGGACTGGCCGGCCAGGGGATGGTTGCCATCCACCACCACCTTGCCGTCGGCGATATCCGTGACGGTGTAGAGCAGGTGGTGATGGCCGTCCTCGCTGCTGCCTTCCAGCTGCATGCCCACCGCCACGTTCTCCGGGAACAGGTGGGAAGGTTCCACGCGCACCAGTTCCGCATCGTATTCGCCGAACGCGTCATCGGGTTCCAGCACCACGTCCAGGGCCTCGCCGGTGCCCTTGCCTTCCAGGGCCGCTTCCACCTTGGGGAAGATGCCGTCGTAGCCGCCGTGCAGGTAGGCCGCCGGGTTGTCGTGGGTGGCCTCTTCCAGCAGTTCGCCGGACAGGGTGGTGAGTTGGTAGGTCAGAGTGACCACGGTGTCTTTACAGATTTGCATTTCACAGTTCCCGCACGAGTTGGAGGACTTCCGCCGCATGGCCCTTGGCGTTCACGCCGTAGAGGGCGTGCCGCACGACGCCCTGTTTATCGATGATGAAGGTGGAACGGGTCACGCCTTCCCGCATGACGCCATCCACCTCCCGGTTGACCAATACGCCGTAGGCCCGGCAGGCAATGCCCTCCTTGTCCGCCAGGAGCCGCACGCTGATGCCATGCTTGTCGCGAAAGGCGCCGTGGCGGATGCAGTCGTCCCGGGACACGCCCAGCACCGTGGCCCCCAGGCGGGCGAAATCCATTTCCAGGTCGCTGAACTCGATCGCTTCGGCGGTGCAGCCGGGCGTATCATCCCGCACGTAAAAGTACAGGACCACCGTGCCGGCTTGGTCGCCCTGCCGGAAATCCGCGAGCCGGACGATGGACATGTCCGCATCCGGCAGTTCAAAGTCCGGCGCGCGGTGTCCCGCCTTGATGGCGCCTTCGTTCTCCATCTCAAATCCTCATCAAATAGGCCGCGGGCATTATATGAGCAAAGCCACCTCCATCACTTCCAGCTTTTCCATGAATTCTTTCAGCAGGCAGCGCCTGCTGGGCGGCATGAGTCCGGACCGCTTTCTGGCCGAATACTGGCAAAAGAAGCCCCTGCTGGTACGCCAGGCCCTGCCCGGCTTCGGCGACTGGCTGGATCGCGATGGCCTTTGCCGCCTGGCCGGTCGGGACGATGCGGAAAGCCGTCTGGTGCAATTCAAGCGAGGAAATTGGGGCCTCCACCATGGCCCCTTCGAAGCGGAAGACCTGGACGCCCTGCCCGCCAGGGGATGGAGCCTGCTGGTCTCCGGCGTCAACCATCTCCTGGCTGAGGGGGATGCCCTGCTGAATGCCTTTGATTTCATGCCCCGTGCCCGCCTGGACGACCTCATGGTCAGCTTCGCGCCGAACGGCGGCGGCGTGGGACCCCATTTCGACTCCTACGACGTCTTCCTGATCCAGGGCCTGGGCCGGCGGCGCTGGGAAATCAGCGACCAGACCGACCTGACCCTGGTGCCGGGGGCGCCGCTGCGCATCCTGCGGCACTTCGAGCCCACCCAGTCCTGGGAACTGGAACCCGGCGACATGCTCTACCTGCCGCCCAGGTTTGCCCACAACGGCGTGGCCCTGGGGGACTGCATGACCTGGTCCGTGGGGTTCCGCGCCCCCAAGGCCCAGGAGATCGTCGGCCGGTTCCTGGACTATCTGCAGGACCACCTGCAATTGGAGGGCATCTACGCTGATCCGGAACTGGAACGCCCACGCCACCCGGGCGAAATCCCATCGCGCCTGCTGGACTGGACCGAGGAAACCATTCGCAAGACCCGGTGGAACAAAAGTTCGATCACGGAATTCCTGGGCCTATACCTGAGCGAACCCAAGGCCCATGTCTTCTTCGACCCGCCGGCCCGTCCCTATCCTCCCGCCCGTTTTTCCCAGGTCGTGGCGAAAAGCGGTGTTCGCCTGGACCCACACAGCCAACTCCTGTTCCGCGGCAGGCAATTCTTCATGAATGGAGAAAAGCTGGAGGCACCGCCAGGGCTGTCGCCGATGCTGCGCAAACTCGCGGACCGGCGACAACTTCCTCCCGGACCTCTGCACGCCGATCTCTTGGAAATCCTTTACGACTGGTATCGGGCCGGATTCCTGGCAATTTGATTGCGTTTCAGGGCCCCGGGAGGTGGCCAAGAAAAAATACTTGTATTCCGGTCGATATCCCCCTAGCGTAAAAAAAATTATTTGCTAAAATTTTTGGGTCGATTGGTTCGCGCCCCGCGTGCCAGTTGATTAATGAATTGATCAACTTCGTTAAGGGAAAACTCAATGAAATATTCCGTTCTGCTCGCCGCTCTGCTGGCCGTTTCTCTGACTGCCTGTGGCAAACAAGAAGAAGCTCCCGCGCCCGAGGCTGCTGCTCCCGCCATGGAAGCTCCCGCTCCTGCCGCTCCCGCTGACGCTGCCGCTGCTCCTGCTGACGCTGCTGCCGCTCCTGCTGACGCTGCCGCCGCTCCTGCTGACGCTGCTGCCGCTCCCGCTGCTCCTGCCGCTCCCGCCAAGTAATTGGCCTGAGGCAGTGAAAAGCCGGCCTTCGGGCCGGCTTTTTTATTTCCCCTGCGCCTCGGCCTGCTGCCGAAATTCCGACGTCAAAGTCGACAATTTTCGAATCCGCCCTCCCTCGATCACCCACAAAAATAAATAATCCATTGTTTTAATTGATTTTTGAGTCTGGCACGGCTACTGCATATAGCACTCCGGGACATTCCTGGAGCCTCATGATGAGGAAGCACCTATCCGCTATTGCCTTTTTGAGCTTGAGTTTCAGCGTTGGTACAGCCCATGCCATCACCATCGACGGCAATCTGGCTGACTGGGGAGTCACCCCGAACAATGGAGCCAATGGCTGGATTCCCTCCGCCGGCATCCACTTCACCGTCGAGGACCAGAAGGACAGCTACCTGAACCCCGGCTATGGCGGCCAGGCCTACGATGCCGAGGCGATCTACGCCCAGGTGCTGGACGACAAGCTGTATATCGCCCTGGCCACGGGCCACAACCCCAATACCAGGCAGGATCCGGCCCGCAACAGCTACGGCGCGGGTGATTTCGCCATCGATTTCGGCAAGGACGGTGACTATGAGTTGGGCATCAACATCTGGCACGCCCTGGCCAATGGCGCCAAGGAAGGCTTCGGCGTGGAAGGCGGCATCTACGTCTCACCGACCTGGGCGCTGGGCCTGTGGAACAGCACAGCCGCCCACGATCCGGGCCACGCCGACCCCACCCATCCCACCCACCTGACCCACGGTGATCTGCTGGGCATGGCCGAGCTGGTCTACACGACCACGGGCCAGACCGGTTTCGGGCAATGGGCCGGCCATAGCCATTATTTCTACGAGATGAGCCTGGATCTGGACCTGCTCTCCGAGGCGGGCTGGGACGGAAGCGCCTTCAATATCCACTGGACCCAGAACTGCGCCAACGACAGCATCATCGTCGACCCGCCCCCCGCCCAGGTGCCCGAACCGGGCACCCTGGCCCTGCTGCCCCTGGGCATGGTGGGACTGATGGCCCTGGGCCGGCGCAAGTCAGCCTAGACAGTTCTCCAGGCGGCGCACCGCCTCCCGGATGCGTTCCAGGCCGGTGGTGTAGGCGAAGCGCACATGGTGGTCCGCGCCATGGGCGCCGAAATCGGTGCCCGGCGTGACGGCCACGCCGGTCTCCTCGAGCCAGCGCTCCGCCAGATGCTCCGCCGAACCCCATGTCGGGTTGATGCCGGCGTAGAGGTAGAACGCGCCTTCCGGCATGACGGGCAGATCAAAGCCCAGGCGCCGCAATTCGGGAAACAGCCAGTTCCGCCGGGCGCCAAGCTCGGCCTTCGCCGCCTCCAGCAGCGGACGGGTCTCCACCGACAACGCCGCCAGGGCCGCGTGCTGGGCCACGGTGGGGGCGGCCAGGAAGACGTTCTGGGCCAGGCGGTCCACCGCACTGACCAGGGCCGGGGGCACCAGCAGCCAGCCCAGGCGCCAGCCCGTCATCAGGAAGTATTTTGAAAAACTGTTGATGACCGCCACGTCCTCGCCCAGGCCGGCCGCGCTGGGCGGCGCCTTCCCATAGACCAGCTCGTGGTAGATCTCGTCCACCAGCAGCATGCCGCCCCGGGCCCGGACCAGTTCGTGGATGGCGGCCAGTTCCTCCGGCGGGACCAGGGTGCCGGTGGGATTGCCGGGATTGGCCACCAGCACGCCCCGGGTACGGGGCCCCCAATGCCGGGCCACCAACTCCGCCGTGAGCTGGAAGCGGGTTTCCGGCCCCACGGGAACGCCCACGCCCTTGGCCTCCACCAGACGGGCGAAATGCCGGTTGCAGGGGTAGCCCGGATCGGCCATGAGCACTTCGTCGCCGGGGTCGAACAGGGCCGCCATGGCCAGCAGCAGGGCCCCGGAGGCTCCCGGCGTCACGCACACCCGGGCCGGATCCACCGCTACGCCGTGGCGCGACTGGTAGTGCCCGGCGATGGCCTGGCGCAGGGCCGGCAGGCCCAGGGCGGGCGTGTAGTGGGTTTCGCCGGCCCGCAACGCGGCCATGCCCGCCTCCACGATGGGCACGGGAGTGGGGAAATCCGGCTCGCCGATTTCCAGGTGCACGATGTCCCGCCCCCGGGCCTCCAGTTCCCTGGCCCGGGCCAGGATGGCCATGACGCGAAAGGGTTCGATCTCTTCCGCGCGCCGGGAAATGCGCGTCATGGAGGAAATCAGTCCAGGTGTTCGTCGATGAACTGGCGCACGAAATGCTCGGGCTTGGCGCTGTGAAAGCGGGCCTTCTCCTCCCCGTCCTTGAACAGCAGCACGGTGGGGAAGCCCCGGGCGCCGTAACGTCCGGCCAGCTTCATGTTGTCGCCTTCATCCACTTCCACCTTGGCCAGGCGCACCTTGCCGTTGTAGGTGGGAATCACCTTCTGCAGCACGGGAGACAGGAAATGGCAGGGGCCGCACCACTCGGCCCACAGGTCCACCAGCACGAGGTGGTCTTTCGAGGCCTCGATGACATCGGCCTCGAAATGATGCAGGTCCGTGTCGAAGATGCATTTGTCGCAGACTTCATGAGCGTGCTTGTGGTCATGGTATTGCAGGGTCATTCAATTGCTCCGCTGGGTTGTGCAGGTGGTTGTGAAAATCGCCGCAAGGGGTCCTGCCGGTAAAACCGGCGCATCTGTTCATACACGGCCGGATAGTGCCTGACCACCAGTTCCGGCCACTCGAAGAAGTACTCGGAAAATACCGCGAAAAACTCGGCGGGACTTTCCGCCGCGTAGGGGTCGATCTCCAGATCATCCGGGTCCGCCGCGGCTTCCACCTGCCGGCGCAAATCCATGTAGGCCGGCTCGAAGGCCGCTTTCCAGGCCCCGGCATCCATGTCGCCGTGCATGGGCGGAAAGCCGTTCACGGCACCGTTGTTCATGTCCAGCTTGTGGGCGAATTCGTGGATGACCACGTTGTAGCCGTCCAGATGGCCCGAGGCCCGCACCGAATCCAGGGACAGGATCAGGGGTCCGCCTTCCCAGGCCTCGCCGCTGCGCACATGGCGCACCTGGTGCACCACGCCGATCTCGTCCATCTCATCGCCCTCGTGGACGAACTCGGCGGGATAGAGCACCACTTCGTTCCAGCCCTTGTACCAATGGGCCCCCAGGGACAGGATGGGCAGGGCCGCCTGGACCGCGATGACGGCGATGTCGGCGCCGCTGGGTGCCGCGCCGGCGGTGGGGCTGATGGTCTTGCCTTCCAGCAACTGACTCGCCAGTTCCCGCAGCCGTTGCCGCTCCCCTTCCGACAGGCCGTCGAACACGGGCAAGGCCAGGGCCGCCTCCCAGTCGGCCGCTCCGGGGGCGGGCACCGGCCCCGGCCTGGAAAAAAAAGCCTTCAGCAAGGCGATCACGCCCGCCCCCACCCCATGCAAATCCTCATGCGTCCCTTGTTCCGTCTGAATCCGTAGTCCATGAAAAGCACCCCACCCCCGGTAAGCGCCGTCATTTTACGTCCCGTACCGGCCCGCCCCCACCCCGCGCATCGCACCATCGCATCCCGCCCACGACGCCACCCCGCAAGCCCCTGATTCATGGACATCCCCGGACAGAAAAATCCACACGCCAAACCCATCTTTGCTAGTTTTCAGTTACCAAGAGCCAAAGCCGAATGGGGGGAGAAAATGCAAGGAGAAATGCCGGATGCAAGGCTGGGCCATTGCCTGATCGGCGAATCCGCCGCCATCCCCGCCTGGGAATTGATCGACGCCATGGTCAAGGACGGCTCCATTCCCAAACCGTCCACCGCCGGCGAATACGGACAGGACCTCTTCCAGGCGAAATACGCCGCCATGGTGCCGATCGGCCACTGGGCGCTGCCGGGTTATGTCCAGGCCGGCATCTCGCTGGGCGTGGCGCCCATGCCCGTCGGACCTGCCGGGCGCGCCACCAGCGTCAACAGCGCCGGATTTGTCGTCTCCAAGGACAGCAAGAATCCGGACGCCGCCTGGAAATTCATCCAGTTTGCCCTCAGCGAAGCCGGACAGAAAAGCCTGGCTGAACTGGGCTTCGCCATCCCGGTGCTCAAATCCGTGGCGGAAGGTCCGGCTTACCTCGAACAGCCGGGCGGGTTGGATCAGAAACTCTTCCTGGATGCGCTCGAATACGCCCGCATCAAGCCCGCTTTCCGCGGCTATGAAGAATGGTCTGCCGCCGTGGGCGATGGTCTCGCCCCGGTCTGGGACGGCGACGCCGAACTGAAACCCACGCTTGAAGAAGTCGTCAAAAGCGCCGACGAAATC
>CAZREY010000073.1:0-9955 GCA_964599015.1 uncultured Thiobacillus sp. | reverse complement strand
GTGTTGGCGCAGAAACCGCCGGTGATGTAGTCGTGCATGATGATGGGCGCGCCGATTTCCTTGGCGTACTCGGCGCGCTTGTACATCTCTTCCGGGGTCGGCGCGGTCACGTTCAGGTAGTGACCCTTGCGCTCGCCGGTTTCACGTTCGGCCTTCTCGATGGCTTCCATGACGAAGTCGAAACGCTGGCGCCAACGCATGAACGGCTGGGAGTTGACGTTCTCGTCGTCCTTGGTGAAGTCCAGGCCACCGCGCAGGCATTCGTACACGGCGCGGCCATAGTTCTTGGCGGACAGACCCAGCTTCGGCTTGATGGTGCAACCCAGCAGCGGACGGCCGTACTTGTTCATGATGTCGCGCTCGACCTGGATGCCCTGGGGCGGGCCACCGCAGGTCTTGACGTAGGCGATGGGGAAGCGGACATCCTCCAGACGCAGGGCGCGCACGGCCTTGAAGCCGAACACGTTGCCGACCAGGGAGGTGAACACGTTGACCACGGAGCCTTCCTCGAACAGGTCGATCGGGTAGGCGATGAAGGCGTAGAAGCAGGTATCGTCGCCGGGCACGTCCTCGATGCGGTAGGCGCGGCCCTTGTAGTAGTCGAGGTCGGTCAGCAGGTCGGTCCACACCGTGGTCCAGGTGCCGGTGGAAGACTCGGCGGCCACGGCGGCGGCGGCTTCTTCACGATCCACGCCGGGCTGGGGGGTGATCTTGAAAACGGCCAGGATGTCGGTATCCAGGGGGGTGTACTCGGGCATCCAGTAGGTCTGGCGGTACTCTTTCACGCCAGCGTTGTAGGTCTTCACAGCCATGTGTTAACTCCTTGTTTAGGATTGCGTTCAGCCTCGTGGCAGCTTGGGGCCCGCTTGAGGTCGGCGAATGATGCGTTCAATTAACCATCTATAACAGTCACGATTTTCTATTGATGTGATAGATTAAAATCTATTCATCCAACTCTCCCTGACGCGCTTTCGCGCGCGAGGCTCTCAACATAGACCATGCGTCACACCACCTTTCGCCAACTGGAGATTTTCGAGGCCATCGCCCGCCTGGGCAGCTTCACCCGCGCCGCCGAGGAGCTCCACCTCACCCAGCCCACGGTTTCCATGCAGATGAAGAAGCTCACCGACACCGTGGGCGCGCCCCTGGTGGAACAGGTGGGCAAAAAGGTGCTGCTCACGGAGGATGGCAGGGAACTGTCCCAGGCCACCCGGGAGATCTTCGCCATACTGGACCGCTTCACCATGTCGGTGGCGGAACGGCAGGGCCTGGAGAAAGGCCGCCTGAAGCTCATGGCCATCACCACCGCTTCCTATTTCGCGCCCCGCCTGCTGGGAGACTTCGCCAGGCAGCATCCGGGCATCGACGTCTCCCTCCACGTCACCAACAAGGAGCAGGTGCTGGCCAGCATGGCGGACAACCTGGACGACCTCTACCTGCTGGGCACGCCCCCGGAAGAGATCGACGTGGTGGCCACCCCCATCATGGACAACCCCATCGTGGTGCTGGCCGCGCCGGACCATCCCCTGGCCAGGAAGAAACACCTCACGCTGCGGCAGCTCGCCCAGGAACCCTGGATCATGCGGGAAGCGGGCTCCGGCACCCGCAAGGCCATCGAGCGCCTGTTCCATCAGCATGGCCTGGAAATCCGCCCCCGCCTGGAGCTGGGCAGCAACGAGGCCATCAAGCAGGCCATCCTGGCGGGCCTGGGCATCTCCGCCCTGTCCGGCCACGCCCTGACCCTGCACCAGCCGGGCCAGTTCGCCGTGCTGGACGCGGAGGGTTTCCCCATCCAGCGCCACTGGTATGCCATCTACCCCGCGGGCCGTCAGATCTCGGTGGTGGCGCGCGCCTTCCTGGACTTCCTGCTCAGCAAGCGCGAGCTGGCGCCCGCGCTTGTTGCAGGCGCGCAACCCGTTGCCACGGGGGCTGGGTAATACGACCGGCCCCGTGGCCCGGACCGGCAGGAGACATCAGACGGATTTGGCCTTGAGCAGATGCTCCACGGCCCACACCGCCGCCTCCACCCGGGAGCGCAGGCCCAGCTTGCGCAGGATGTGCTTGACGTGGACTTTCACCGTGCCCTCGGCGATATCCAGCTCCTTGCCGATGACCTTGTTGCTCATGCCCCCGGCGATGAGCTCCAGGATGCGCACCTCCTGGTCGGTCAGCCCCGCTTCGCCGGCGCTCTCCGGGCGGTTGCTCTTGCGGAGGGCGGCGGCCAGCAGGTGGGTCAGGGCGTCGGAGACGATCACCCGGCCGCTGGCGGCGGCCTCCAGGCTTTCCACCATCCGTTCCGGTTCCAGGTCCTTGAGCAGGTAGCCATCGGCCCCATGCCGCAAGGCGGCCACCAGGTCCTCCGCCTGGTCGGAGACGGTGATCATCACCACCCGCGTATCCAGGTCCGCCGCCTTCACCGCCTTGAGCACCTCGATGCCGCTCATGTCCTTCATGTTGAGGTCCAGCAGCAGCAGATCGGGCCGCAGCCGTTCCACCAGATCGATGCCGTCATGGCCGTTGGCGGCCTCTCCGGCCAGGCGGAAGACGCCCATGGTGTTGAGCAGTTGGGTCAGGCCGCGCCTGAAGAGGGGATGGTCATCGACGATGACAACGCTTTGCTGGGTCATGGAGCCTCAGGCAGGTTCGGTCGTGGAAAGGGATACGGATGGGAATTCGGACGGGGATTCGGACAGGGATTCCGCCAGAAAGCGCAGGCTGACGCGGGTGCCGCCACCGGGCCGGCCCTGAATGTCGAGCCGGCCGTTCAGCCCCTGGGCGCGCTCCCCCATGATGGTCAGGCCGTAATGCAGGGGATCTCCGGCGATGGCCCTCGACTCCGCCCCCGCGCCGATGCCGTCATCCTCGATACGGACCTCCATCTCACCGTCGGCGCGGTGTTCCATCGTGACCCAGGCCTGGGCCGCGTGGGCATGGCGCAGCACGTTGGACAAGGCCTCCCGCACAATCTGCAGGACATGGATTTCCTGGTTTGGCGTCAGGTGGCAACCCGCCAGGCGGGTTTCCAGGTGGATGGGCAGTCCGCCCCGGGCCGAGTACTCCTCCACCGCCCCGGACAGCAGGGACATGAAATCGCCTTCCATCTTCAGGCGGAAAGTGGCCAGCAGCTCCCGCAGTTGGCGATAGGCGGCGGTGATGCCTTCCCTCAAATCCCGCAGCACGGTTTCCGCCTCCTGCCGGCGCACCGGATCGGACAGCACCGGCTGCAGCAGGCTGGCCTGGATCTTCATATAGGACAGGGATTGGGCGATGGAGTCATGCAATTCGCGGGCAATGGTGGAACGCTCCTCCTGCAGCGCCAGGAGCCGGTCCTGCTCGATCTTCCTGCTCATGCCCAGGGCGATGCCGATATGCCGCGTCAGGGCTTCCAGCAGCTGTTCCTGCCAGGTTTCCAGGTAACGCCCCGCCGGCAGGGACAGGCGCATCACGCCATAGACCCCGTCCATGTCCCGGAGGGGCAGGTTGAGCACATGGCCATCGACGGTGGCCTGATATTGCTTCAGGCCGCCCCTGCGGGCTGACCCATCCAGGCATCGGCCGCAGCCTTCGGGGCTGCGCTCGTCGCAACCGGGCAGACTGGAGGCCAGCAGGGTGGCCGGGCCGCCGTGCACATCCTGGAGGCAGGCCATGCTGCCCCTCAGGTCCAGCAGCGCATCCAGTTCGGCCAGTACGGCGCGGTAAGTCTCCGGCGCGGTGGGGGCGTGGTGCAGCAGGGAGATGGCGTTGTAGAGCAGGGCCAGGCTGCGGTTGCTGCGGGTCAGTTCCGCCGTTTTCTCCCGTACCCTGCCCTCCAGGTCCTGGTGGGAGCGGGATACCGCCTCGGCCATGGTGTTGAAGGCCTGGCCCACCCGGCCCAGTTCATCCTGGCCCACGTGCAGGGTTCGGGCGGCGAAATCTCCCGCCGCGACCCGGGCGGCGCCGGCCAGCAGTGCATCCAGGGGCATCAGGACACGCCGGTGGACCATGTACAGGCCCAGCAGCAGCACCAGGACGGTGAAGGCCAGGGCCGCGAACAGGATGCCTCGCAATTGCCGGATACGGCTCTCCGCATCCGCTTCCAGCTGGGCCACCATGACGTTGAGCTGATCGACGAAGGCGTCGATTTGCAGCAACAGCCGGTTGTGGGTCTCCAAGGGGTACAGGTTGGCGCCGGGCAGCATCTGTTCAGTCAGCATGGGCTTGAGGCGCTCATTCCATGTCTCGAGCACCGCCCGGTAGGTTGCCATGGCCGGACTGTCCGTATCCCGCCGCAGGGCCGTGGCCAGGGCATCGTGCTCCAGGGTGGCCTCGAAATGGACCATGGCCTCCCGCAGCACGTAGTGGTCGGTCACCCGGTTTTCCGCGTCGGACAACACGATGCTGCCCATGCGGTGGCTCAGGCGTCGCAGGCTGCCCGCCACGTTGATGGCGCTGCCGCTGCCCTGGACACGCTCGGCGACCACCATCGACACCATCATGCCGCCAATGCCCATGGCCGACACCGCCAGAATGGCCGCGGCCAGCCAAAGCATGATGGAGCGCTCGAAGATGGCCTCCATGATTTTCCGCATTCCGGTCTCCAACCCCTGTCTTTGGCCGTGCCTCATGGGGAATGGAGAGATACCACCAATGAACCAGTTTGCCCACATCCAATACCAAAGAGGAGGCTCGGTTCTTATAAATCATGAGGTTATTTGCTACCAGGCATACCTCCTTGGTGGTATCTCCAGTATTCCACTCGGGTATTCCCTGTCTTCGTTCTCCCGGTACACCCCCCTAGACTTGACCTTGGTCAAGGTTCAATCCACCCACTACGGAGTCGTACGATGCTCATGCCAAGGCAACACTTCATCCCCGAAATGCTTGCGCATCAGGCTGTGTTCCGCAGTCTGCACGGTGACGAATTGTCCTCTCTGGCGCAAGGCGCCTGTGAACACCACATCGACAGGAACGAGTTTCTCTACCAGAAGGGTGATGCGCTCAAGGGCGTTTACCTGGTCATCACGGGCCAGGTGAAGCTGGCGCTGACCAGTACAGCAGGCGTGGAAAAGATCGTGCAGATGGCCTGCCCGGGAGACACCTTCGGCGAGGAGGCCGTGTTTCCAGGCCGTCTCTCCCCCCTCACCGCCCAGGCCAACAAGGACAGCCTCCTCCTGGTGCTGCAAAAACCGGCCCTGCGCCGGGCCATGCGCATGAACCCCGGCTTTGCCGATGCGCTCATGGCACGCATGGGCCAGCGCATGTGCCAGCTGATCGAAAACCTGGAAACCTGCGTGCAGCGCAACAGCGCCCAGCGCGTCGCCCACTTTCTCAGCCAGCGGGCGCCGGAACAGGCCATCAGCTTCGACCTGGAACTGGACGTGAACAAGTCCACCATCGCTTCCCAGCTCAACCTGGCCCCGGAAACCTTCTCCCGGGTGCTCAACCGTCTGTCCCGGGAAGGGCTGATCGATCTCAAGGGTCGCTGCATCACGCTGCGGAACCTGGACTCGCTGCGTTCCTTCGCGGGCTGAGGCGGCCGCAGGCCCGTCCGCCCCGTAAAGGGGCAGACCGCGGCTTTCGACCACCTCAGGTGGGCATGTTGAGCAGGCCCTGGGCCAGCAGGCTGTCGATCTCCCGCTCCGCCTGGGCCCAGTCCTCCGCGGCATTGCCGCCATGGAAACCGCGCCGTTCGGCGATGTAGTAGGCGGCCACCTCGATGTAATGCAGGCGTTGCTCCGGAGCGACTGCTGGCTTGGTCTCTTGCTTGGCTTCCTGCTTGATAGCCTTGCGCGCGGTCGTGCCGGTTGCCGCGGCCTTGGCGGCACGGGGCTTCGCGGATGTCGCGGCCTTGGGCACGGCGGCGGGCTTCGCCGCCTCTGCCTTCTTGGCCGGCGTCGCGGCCTTGGCCGAGGCCGTCTTCTTGGCCGTTGCCTTTTCGCCAGCGGCCTTCGCCTTGGCGGGCGCCTTCGGCTTTTCGGCGGCATCAGCCTTCACGGCGGCGGCCGCCTTCCTGGGCGCGGTGGTCTCGGATGATTTCTTGCTGCTGGCCATGGTTCACTACTCCCCATCGATGAATGTCAGGCTTGCCGTGGCGATCAGGAACACCACGAATCTCGATCACAACATTGTTCATGGCCGCACTCCCGGTGTTTAGCGCATACGGGGAGACAAGCCACTCACGGTCCCTATTTTGTAGTTTTCCGGAAAAGTTTTTGCATGAATTTTTGGCTGCTTCCTCCAGGCGGCATTACCCGCGGGCGCAAGGCAGCAACCCTCACCGGCCCTCACTTCGTGAGCGCCAGGAAAAGCTCGGGCAGCTGTTAGCTTCGGCCGCTGGGCTTAACTTCGCTATGCGAAGTTAGCCTCCACTGAAAATTGCCGTTTCTTGCATTCACTTCGTGAGTGCAAGAAAAAGCTCCGGCAATTTTTCCGGCAGGCGCTGGATGTTGTCGATGACGGTGTACTGGCGCCCGAAGATGTTGCTGACGTATTCGTCCGCCTTGGGGTCCAGGCTGATGCAGTAGGTGAAGATGCCGTCCTGGTCCAGTTCCTTCACGGCCTGGCGGGTGTCCTCGATGAGCAGTTGCTCGTCCTGGGCATCCACGTCGGAGGGCTGGCCGTCGGTGAGGATGAGCATGAGCTTCTTGTCCGCCTTGCGGGCTTCCAGGTAGTGGGCGGCATGGCGCATGGCGGCGCCCATGCGGGTGGACCAGCCGGCCTCCATGGCGGCCAGGCGGCCCTTCACCTCGTCGCCCCAGTGCTCGCTGTAGCCCTTGATGTGCAGGTAGCGCACGTCGTGGCGGGTGTTGGAATGGAAGCCGGCGATGGCGAAGGGGTCCCCCAGCTGCTCCACGGCCCAGGCCAGCAGGGATACGGCCTCCTGGCTGAGTTCCAGGATGGTCTGCTCGCCGCCGCCGGCTTTTTCGTTCAGGGATTCGGACAGGTCCAGCAGCAGCATGACGGCAATGTCCCGGCCGTTGGTGCGGTGGCTCATGTTGATGCGGGGGTCCGGGGTGGCGCCGCCCTTGAAGTCGATGAGGGAGCGGATGGCCACGTCCAGGTCCAGCTCGCTGCCTTCCTCCTGGTAGCGGATGCGTACCTTGTCCTGGGGCTTGAGCAGGTCGAGCATGCGCTTCAGGCGTTTGGCCAGGGCGCCGTGCTTCTGCAGCAGCCGGTCGATATGGGCGCCGTCGCCCTTGGGGTGCAGGGCCTCGTAGACGCTGGCCCAGTCCGGCCGGTAGGTCTGGCTCTTGTAGTCCCACTCCGGGTAGTGGCGGGGCGGCAGGCCCTTCAGCTCCTCGCCGGGCTCGATCTTGCGCTTGGCGTCGAAGGCCTCTTCCTCGTCCCCTTCCTCGATGAATTTCCACATCTGCCGGTTGTCGTCCCGGTAGTCCACCACCGTGTCGTCAAAGTGGATCCTGGCGAACTGGTCGCTCTGGCGGCGGGTGCGGGCCACGTAGGACAGGGCCAGGGCGGCGATCTCCGAGGTACTGGACTCGGCGCCATCCGCCAGCAGGGCCTGGAAGCGGGCCACGTAGTCCCGCAGGTTGGCGTCGGTGTAGCGGTGGTCCGGGTCCAGCAGGGCACGGGACAGCATGGCCATGCGGTAGCGCAGGCAGGAGGTGGTCTCCTCGTCGCAACCGCCTTCCACGGGCCTGGGATGGAGACCCAGGAAGATGCGGCGCAGGCCGGGGTATTCCCGGCACAGCAGGTTTTCAATGCGGCAGTCCTCGAAGAACTCCACGGCCATGCGCTGGAAGGGGCTCCAGTTGTCGGCGATCTGGGCGGAGGTCCAGCGGCGGTGGCCCACCATGTGGGCCAGGGTGGCGCGGTAGCGGTTGAGGCCGGAGATGCGCTGGCCCTCTCCCCCGGCCCCTCCCCCGCTTGCGGGGGAGGGGAGGATGAAGTCGTCGTACACGTCCGGGATGCGCATACCCAGCTTGTCGTAATAGGGCACGGGCTTGCGCAGCTCGTCGAAGGCGGTGGAGTAGGGCACCAGCTGGTCGCCGTCCGCCCACAGCCCGCGCAGGTACAGATCCAGCTTGCGTTCCACGTCCATGAACAGGGTGCCGTGGCGCTCCCGTTGCAGCACGGCCCGGCTGTCGGCGGACTGCAGGCAGAAGTAGTCCCTCTGCCGGTCCGGATGGTTGCCGTAGTTGCGGACGCCGTATTCCACCCACTTCTTCAGCCCCGACAGGGTGAGCTGGGACAGCAGGAAGGGGGCCTGGGCCAGGTAGTCCGGCAGGCCGGGGCTGGGGAAGGTGGTGTGGTGTCCGTGGATGGAACCGCTGGTGCGCTCCATGAAATCCAGGGTGATGTCCAGGTAGCGCTGCATCTGCTCCGGGGATTGGAGCCGGCGGGCCACGGGGGCCAGCGTTTGCAGGAAGGGCGTGATGGCCTTGCCGTTGGGAGACTTCTGCATGCGCTGGATGGCAGCCATGATCTCGGGCAGGGCCGCCTCGCCGATGGCCTTGGCGGCGGAGGGCCATTCCTCCAGGAAGGCCAGCATGGGCTCCACGCCCCGGCCCAGCTTGCCGATGACCCGGGCCGCTTCCAAGTAGGCATCGATGCCCGGGCGGGTCAGCACCGCCAGGGCCTCGGCCATGACGTCCTCGAACACGTCCTCCACCTGCTTGAAGCGGGTGTCGATCCGGGCCCAATAGGCCTTCATGAGGGGGTGCTGGTATTCGGTCTCGGCTTCGGTCATGGCTGCTCCTCTCCCCTCCCACGCAAGCGGGGGAGGGCCCGGGGGAGAGGGTAAGACGTTTGGCGGTAGCTGCCCCTTTCCCTCACCCCAACCCTCTCCCGCTTGCGGGAGAGGGTGCTAATCAGGCAAACGTGGCGTCAATGGCGTGATCCAGCGTTTCGCGCATGTCCGGGTCGTCGGTGATGGGCCGCACCAGGGCCATCTGGCAGGCCTCCACCGGGTTCACCCCATCCTTGATGAGGGTGGCGGCGTAGACCAGCAGGCGGGTGGAGATGCCCTCGTCCAGGCCGTGGCCCTTCAGGTTGCGGGCGGTGTGGCCGATCTTCACCAGCTTGGCCGCAAGGGCCTCGTCCAGGCCCGTCTCCCTGGCCAGGATGGTGGTCTCCAGATCGGCGGTGGGATAGTCGAAATCGAAGGCGGTGAAGCGCTGCTTGGTGGACTGCTTCAGGTCCTTCATCAGGGACTGGTAGCCGGGGTTGTAGGAGATCACCAGCTGGAAATCCGGGTGGGCCTCGATGAGTTCCCCCTTCTTGTCCAGGGGCAGGGTGCGGCGGTGGTCGGTCAACGGGTGGATCACCACGGTGGTGTCCTGGCGGGCCTCCACGATCTCGTCCAGGTAGCAGATGGCGCCCATGCGGGCGGCGGTGGTGAGGGGGCCGTCCAGCCAGCGGGTGCCGTTGGCCTCCAGCAGGTAGCGCCCCACCAGGTCGCTGGCGGTCATGTCCTCGTTGCAGGCCACGGTGATGAGGGGCTTGGAGAGCTTCCAGGCCATGTATTCCACGAAGCGGGATTTGCCGCAGCCCGTGGGGCCTTTCACCATCACCGGCAGGCGGTTGCGGTAGGCGGCCTCATACAGGGCGACCTCGTTGCCCTGGGGCTGGTAATAGGGTTCCTTGTGGACCTTGTACTGTTCTTTGTCAGTCATATTCGTTCCTCACGCGGAAGAAAAAACCCCGCCGAAGCGGGGTTGTAGGAGCGCCGCTGGCGGCGCGAACCATCCCGGGCCCGGCTCGGCCCGCGAGCGGGCCCTACCACGGTTCGGTCCGCGAGCGGGCCTCCTACTTGTGCACGCCCAGCTTCTCGCGCCAGCCGGGGTAGATCTTGTCGGCGTCGCCGGGGAAGGACTCGAAGGCCCGGGCGAATTCCTTGTGCTCCTTGGCCCACTCGATGGGGTCGGCACCGGCCTTCCAGCACTCGTAGGACTGACGCAGGGAAATCGCGCCGGCGGCGGGGCTGTCGATGTGGCCGTAGGAACCGCCACCGGAGGTG
>CAZREY010000072.1:0-9970 GCA_964599015.1 uncultured Thiobacillus sp. | reverse complement strand
GGACTCCTTTGTCGAACGCTAAGGTGTCCGTGGAATCGGGGCAACTCCAACTCCAAGTAGGGGACTGGCTGAGATTGGGCTGGGCTCTTCTGAAGTCGAAACAATCTCTGCGACCACGTCAGGGCGTGTACGGCCAATCTGCTTTTCCAGGGTTACCAAGCCAAGGTGAACAGCCTGACCTTTTACAACCGTTTCTCGGTACTCGGCTCTTCCCCTGGGGAGTCTCAACTCAACTGAAGCGATCAAACTAGGCAGTCTTATGCGCTGTTCCTGCTCCAGGATATTTTTGGCAAGTAAGTGCAGTACTGTTTCTCGAGAAATGCCCGCGCGTAGTTCTGGAAACTCCGTATCGTCAAGCCAATCCAGTGCGTTATCAGCTTCAATTCTTGCCGTTTCCCTGGCTTGCGTTGCCAGTTCTGCGTCTTTCCAGTGCCCACACCAGGTAGCCTGCTCTACTAGCAGATGCAAGCGGGATTTAAGCTCCGCCGGGGACATGGCCGCGATTTTTGGATCATCTACACCTAGGCGAATGGTCGGGACCGATGTCTCTCCATCGAGTGCTTCTATCTGGCCGGTCAAGCTAACTAGCAACTGACGTCCGTCATCCAAGGTCAGAATGGCACTAACTTTGTCCTTCTCCTTGAAATTAACGATCCGGACTGGTTCAGGTGGCGCGCTAATCCAGGCGTTGTATCTCCTTCCGCTAAGTCCCGTAATTGACTCACCAACGCGTCTGGCTGGTAGGGTAAGGGTGTCCAGGTGCTTGAGCTGTTCTAGTGCAGCTGCCCTGGCGGACAAGATCAGGCAGGCATCACGTTGGGCACCTTCCGGGTGCCGGAAGTGAGGGCGCCTAATCCACTTAGTCTTCCCGGCGTTTACCGCAGTGAGTGGGAGGCCGCAGCTATAACACTCACAACAACATTTGGCGCCCCGTCTATCTGGGCCAAGTTCAAAAATATATCTGAGCTCGCCAGTCTCAGTATCCTTTGCCCACGCCATGACGAGATTAGATGTGTCACCCCGATCTTCCGGGTCCGGACCCGTAACAGACCAATGAGCCGCCACACCTTGGTTTAATTTACTATCCGTAGCGTCTACCTGTGAATCAGGCGGGTTGGGGGTGTTGGACATGATGGTGTCAGTCAGGCAAAGCAGATAAGCCACTTAATACTATGGCTTAGGCTCATACGGTGAGCCTGGTTCTTTCTTTCAGAGCAACCATGACTTCGGAATCGAACCCTTGCGACAAGGCAAGTAAGGGGGCAACTATGGGGGCAACAGTTTATAAGAAAACGCTAATAAACGAGTTATATTGCCACTAGCGGACGATGTTTGATTCCCCCCGGCCCCCAGTAGCATCCAACGCCGTCCCAGTGACGGCGTTTTTTTTGATATTACGTCTGATCGTGGTCTGTGTTCCGTGTGGTGCTGGGCGTTCGGATCATGCCTGCCTTTACGGTAGCCACATCGCCCTCTTCCAGGAACAGACCATCCGCCGCACCTGGCACAACGACGAGTGGTGGTTTTCCGTTATCGATGTGGTGGGGGTGTTGTCGGAGAGCGCCAACCCCAACCGTTACTGCTCCGACCTGAAATGAAAACTCAGTCTGGAGGCGGTCGCGGAGCAACCTTACGAAAAAATGGTAAGGCTGAAACTGGGCGCCCCGGATGGAAAACAGCGGGAAACCGACTGCGCCAATACGGAAATCCTGTTCCGCATCATCCAGTCCATCCCCTCGCCCCGGGCCGAGCCGTTTAGGCGCTGGCGGGCCCAGGTGGGCTACAAACGGGTGAAGGAAATCGTGAGCCCGGAACTGGCCAGCGCCCGCGCCCGGGAGTTGTTCCAGGCCAAGTGCTACCCCACGGATTGGATCAGAAGCGCCTGCGCTCCATCAGCCGCCACCGGCCTGGTGCTGGCCAGCGTTTCCGACGATGACTGCTCCCAGACAGATTTGACATGGCTCAATCCGCCGCAAGGAATTTGCGCGTATCGTTATGTAGCTTAACGACATAACGAAAAGGGGATGCCTCCATGTCCGCGAAGAATGCCCTGCAAACCATGCCGGCCCTTGGCCGGGGCAAGCGCTGGGACCACCTGGAACTGCTGGAGCGTATAGACGCCTCCGGCTCCATCTCCGCCGCCGCCAATGCCATGGGCATGAGCTACAAGGCCGCCTGGCAGGCGGTGGAGGCCATGAACAACCTGTCCGAGCAACCCATGGTGGCGCGCCAGACCGGCGGCAGGCACGGCGGCGGCACCGCCCTCACCGAATACGGCCGTCGGGTGGTGGCCGCCTATCGTTGCCTTGAAAAGGAGCGGGAGCGGGTGCTGACCCACCTGAACCGGGTCATGGACGACTTCGACCAGTACTACAGCGTCATCAGGAGATTCGACATGCAGACCAGTGCCAGAAACCAGTTCCTCGGGACGGTGAAAACGGTGAAGACCGGTGCCGTCAACGACGAGGTGATCCTGGACATCGGCGGCGGCGACGAGCTGGCCGCCATCATCACCCGGGACAGCACGATGCACCTGGGCCTGGCGCCGGGGGTGGAGGCCTATGCCCTCATCAAGGCCCCCTGGGTGATCCTCACCACCGATGACAGCCT
The DNA here is from genome assembly GCA_964599015.1 of uncultured Thiobacillus sp. GTDB lineage: Bacteria > Pseudomonadota > Gammaproteobacteria > Burkholderiales > Thiobacillaceae > PFJX01. The sequence goes on along the minus strand of CAZREY010000072.1, from coordinate 7,360 downwards.
GAAGACCAGCGCCCGCAACCGCCTGTGCGGCACCGTGGCGCGCTGCCAGGAAGGGGCGGTGAACGCCGAGGTCATCATCGAACTGCCCGGCGGCAAGACCGTGGCCGCCATCGTCACCAACGACAGCATCCACTCCCTGGGCCTGAAAGCGGGGGTCCGGGCCTGCGCCCTCATCAAGGCCTCCCACATCATCCTGGCGGTTTCCGCCTGATCTCTTGGCACCCTGACAGGAGTCCTCGCATGCAATCCGTCCGTCTGTTCGCACCCTTCATGGCCATGATGTTGTCCCTTTCCGCCAACGCCGGGGAGGTCAGCGTGGCCGTCGCCGCAAACTTCACCGCGCCCATGAAGGCCATCGCCGCCGAGTTCGAGAAGGACACCGGCCACAAGGCCCAGCTTTCCTTCGGCGCCACCGGCAAGTTCTACGCCCAGATCAGGAACGGCGCGCCGTTTCAGATGCTGTTGTCGGCCGACGACGAAACGCCGGCCAAACTGGCCCGGGAGGGGCTTGCCGATCCGGCCAGCCGCTTCACCTACGCCATTGGCACGCTGGTGCTGTGGTCGGCCCAGCCCGGCTATGTCGACGCCAAGGGCGACGTGCTGAAGAAGGGCCAGTTCAACAAGCTCGCGCTCGCCAATCCCAGGCAGGCCCCCTACGGCAAGGCCGCTGTCGAGGTGATGACCGGCATGGGACTGCTCGAATCCTTGACGCCCAAGTTCGTGCAGGGGGAGAACATCGCCCAAACCTTTCAGTTCGCCAGTACCGGCAACGCCGAACTTGGTTTCGTCGCCCTCTCGCAGGTGATGAAGGACGGCAGGATCGCCAACGGTTCGGGCTGGGTCGTGCCCGGCAAGCTGCACGCGCCGATCCGCCAGGACGCGGTGATCCTGGCCAGCGGCAAGGGCAACGCCGCCGCCGAGGCCCTGGCGAAATATTTGAAAGGGGCCAAGGCCGAGGCCATCATCCGGGCCTATGGCTACGACATCTGATCCACGAGACGCGCTTTGACCGACATGGGCTTCTCCGCCGCCGACCTGGCCGCCGTCTGGCTCACCCTCAAGCTGGCCACGGTCACCACCCTCCTGCTGCTGCTCATCGGCACCCCCCTAGCCTGGCGCCTGGCCCGCACCCGTTCCTGGTGGAAAGGGCCGGTGGCGGCGGTGGTGGCCCTGCCCCTGGTGCTGCCCCCCACGGTGTTGGGTTTCTACCTGCTGGTGACCCTGGGCCCCAACGGGCCCGTGGGCCAGTTCACCCAGTCCCTGGGCCTGGGGCTGCTGCCCTTCACCTTCTGGGGCCTGGTGGTGGCCTCGGTGTTCTATTCCATGCCCTTCGTGGTGCAGCCCCTGCAGAACGCCTTCGAGGCCATCGGCGAGCGGCCCCTGGAAGTGGCCGCCACCCTGCGGGCCGGGCCCTGGGACACCTTCTTCACGGTGATCCTGCCCCTGGCCCGGCCGGGCTTCCTCACCGCCTCCATCCTGGGTTTCGCCCACACCGTGGGGGAGTTCGGGGTGGTGCTCATGAGTGGCGGCAACATCCCCGGGGAGACCCGGGTGGTGTCGGTGCAGATCTACGACCACGTGGAGGCCATGGAATACGGCCAGGCCCACGGCCTGGCCCTGGCCATGGTGGTGTTCTCCTTCCTGGTGCTGCTGGCCCTCTACCGCTTCAATCCCACGGGGCCGCGGAAATGAGCGACGTCGGCATCCAGGCCCGCTTCAAGCTGGCCTTTCCCGAGTTCACCCTGGACGTGGACCTGGACCTGCCAGGGCGGGGCGTCACCGCCCTGTTCGGCCATTCCGGCTCCGGCAAGACCACCCTGCTGCGCTGCATCGCCGGGCTGGAGAAGGTGCCCGGCGGCTACCTCAGGGTGGGCGACGGAATCTGGCAGGACGACCATGCCTGCTTGCCGGTGCATCGCCGCCCCATCGGCTACGTATTCCAGGAGGCCAGCCTGTTCCCCCATCTCACGGTGCGGCGCAACCTGGAATACGGCCTCAAGCGGGTGGAGTCCTCAGCACGCAAGGTGTCCCTGGACCAGGCCGTGGAACTGCTTGGCATCGGCCATCTGCTGGACCGCCAGCCCGATCGCCTGTCCGGCGGCGAGAAGCAACGGGTGGCCATCGCCCGGGCCCTGGCGGTGAGTCCCCGCCTGCTGCTCATGGACGAGCCCCTGGCGGCCCTGGACCTGGCCCGCAAGCAGGAGATCCTGCCCTACCTGGAACGCCTCCACGACGAGCTGGAAATCCCCCTGCTGTACGTCAGCCACGCCCCGGACGAGGTGGCCCGGCTGGCGGACCACATCGTGGTCATGGACCAGGGCAGGACCGTGGCCTCGGGGCCCCTCACCGACACCCTGGCCCGCCTGGACCTGCCCATCCGCCTGGGGGAGGACGCAGGCGTGGTGCTGGACGCGGCGGTGGCGGAGCGGGATGCCCAATGGGGCCTGGCACGGGCGGCCTTCGAGGGCGGTGCCGTGTGGGTGCGGGACGGAGGCCACGCCATCGGCCAGCACGTACGCGTGCGCATCCTGGCCCGGGACGTGAGCCTGGCCCTCACCCGCCACACCGGCACCAGCATCCTCAACATCCTGCCGGCGGCGGTGGAGGCGATGGTGGAGGATGGCCACCCGGCCCTGGCCCTGGTGCGCCTGAGCGTGGGGGACTCGCCCCTGCTGGCCCGCCTCACGCGCCGCTCCGCCCATGCCCTGGAACTGGCTCCCGGCAAGCGGGTGTACGCCCAGATCAAGGCCGTGGCCCTGGTGGGTTGAAAGGGGCAAGGAAGGCAGCCCGGCGGTCGAGGTGGACTTCGCCAGGCCGGCGGACCTGCTGGGTGAGCTCTTCGCCCTGGAAAGTGACTTCATGCGCGGAGCGCGAAAGGCATCTGGCCGGCCTGCGACTCATCCTGGACAACCCCGCCCTGGGTTTCTACCGGCGCCGGGGTTCAAGCCCTCGCACATGACCGTGCTGCGCAAGGGCCTGGTCCCCGGTAGCTGCACAAGCCCTCCTCGGTCCCGACTATATTCATATTGGCACCGCGATCCAGCGGGGGTTTCCACCCGAGAGATAGGAGGTGTGCGATGAAACTTGCAGCCAAGCAGTTGGCCATGCTCGCGGCCATGTTGGTATCAACTTTCGCCCTGGCGGCGGAGTTTCCAAGTGCGCCGCCTAACCTGAAGGAAGTGGAGGCGCAGGGATTGCCTCGATTAAGCGCGGAGGAGTTGAAGGCGCTTTTCCCGGCTGTGATTGACTCCAAAGGGCCCACGGGTAGGCATCTCATTACCCATAACGCGGACGGCTCATGTCTGAGACAGGCCGCCAAGCGCGCGGTAGGGGGAGATGCTTCCGGGACGTGGCGTATTGTTGAGAAAGACAATACCTATTGCAGGTCTCTGCCGAGAATGGGGAAAGGCGTCATGGCAAAAGGCGGATATCAGGAAAATTGCTTTGCCGTATTCCGCGCCAAGGACGGGGTTCATTATTTCGACTATGACGTGGACGACGGTTTTTTTGCCCACGTGTGGCGCAAGGCCGAAGGTCAGTGAAGGCCTGAGGTCCGGGCCAGGGCAAGGAAGGGCACCGTCAGCCGGTGCCCTTTTTCCTGTGCCCTTCAGACCTCTCCCCACCCATTCAGATCACGAACAAATCCATGAACGCATTCACCGGCGTGGCCTCCAGCCGGGGGCGGTCCATGCACAGGTCCAGGATGGCGGCCTGCTGCTTGGCGGGGAAGCGGCGGGCCAGGTTCACCTTGTACTTCCTGATGAGCTCCGGGATGCCCTCGGCCCGGCGGCGGCGGTGGCCGATGGGGTATTCCACGGCGATCCGTTCCGTGGCCGTGCCGTCCTTGAAGAAGACCTGGATGGCATTGGCGATGGAGCGCTTCTCCGGGTCGTGGTAGTCCAGGCTGTACTGCCTGTTCTCCACGCATTCCATCCTGTCCCGCAGCTGGTCGATGCGGGGGTCGGCGGCGGCGGCGTCCTCGTAGTCGGCGGCGGTCAATGACCCCTTGATGAGGCCCACGGCGGCCATGTACTGGATGCAGTGGTCCCGGTCGGCGGGGTTATGCAGGGGGCCTTTCTTGTCGATGATGCGCAGGGCGGATTCGTGGGTGGTGATGACGATGCGCTGGATGTCGTGCAGCCTGTTCACCACGTGGGGATGGAGCTGGAAGGCGCATTCCACGGCGGTCTGGGCGTGGAACTCGGCGGGGAAGCTGATCTTGAAGAGGATGTGCTCCATCACATAGCTGCCGTAGGGGCGCTGGAACCGGAATTCATTGCCCTTGAAGCTCACGTCGTAGAAGCCCCAGGTCCGGGCGGTCAGTGCCGACGGATAGCCCATTTCACCCTTCAGGCACATGAGGGCCAGGCGCACGGCCCGGCTGGTGGCGTCGCCGGCGGCCCAGGACTTGCGGGAGCCGGTGTTGGGGGCGTGGCGGTAGGTGCGCAGGGCCTGGCCGTCGATCCAGGCGTGGGACACGGCGCTGATCACCTCGTCCCGGGTGCAGCCCAGCATGTGGGCCACCACGGCGGCGGAGGCCACCTTCACCAGGATCACGTGGTCCAGGCCGACGCGGTTGAAGCTGTTCTCCAGGGCCAGCACGCCCTGGACCTCGTGGGCCTTGATCATGGCCGTGAGCACGTCCTTCATGGTGAGGGGGGCCTTGCCTTCCGCCACCCGGGTGCGGGACAGCCAGTCGGCGGTGGCCAGGATCCCGCCCAGGTTGTCGGAAGGATGGCCCCATTCCGCCGCCAGCCAGGTGTCGTTGAAGTCCAGCCAGCGCACCAGGGCGCCCATGTCGAAGGCGGCCTTCACCGGGTCCAGCTGGAACTGGGTGCCGAACACCCTGGCGCCGTTGGGCACCACGGTGCCGGGCACGATGGGCCCCAGGAGCTTGGTGCAGGCCGGGTAGGAGAGGGCCTCCAGGCCGCAGCCGAGGGTGTCCATCAGGCAGTAGCGGGCGGTGTCGTAGGCCTCCTCGGAGGTCACCGCGTAGTCAATGACGTAATCGGCGATGTCCACCAGCACCTGGTCGGGATCAGGGCGGACATTGGAGATGGGGCTGCTCATGGCTTCCTTTCTGTGTATGGCCCTCTCCCCCCGCCCCTCTCCCGCTTGCGGGCGAAGGGAGCTGAAAGCCCCTCCCCCGTAGGTGGGGGAGGGGTTGGGGAGAGGGAAACAGGGTTGATTCAGATCGATCGACGCGTCCCTCAGCCGCGTTGCTCGATGGGGATGTAGGCCCGCTCTTCCGGCCCCACGTATTCCGCGTTGGGACGGATGATCTTGTTGTCGATGCGCTGCTCGATGATGTGGGCCGCCCAGCCGGTGGTGCGGCTGATGACGAACAGGGGCGTGAACATGGGGGTGGGCACGCCCATCATGTGGTAGCTGGAGGCGGAGTACCAGTCCAGGTTGGGGAACATCCGCTTCACTTCCCACATCACCGTCTCGATGCGCTCGGAGATGCGGAACAGGTCCATGTTGCCGCCGGCCTCGCACAGGCGTTTTGACACCGCCTTGATGGCCACGTTGCGGGGATCGCCGATGGTGTACACCGGGTGGCCGAAGCCGATGATGATTTCCTTGTCCGCCACCCGCCGGCGGATGTCCGCCTCGGCCTCGTCGGGGCTGGCGTAGCGGCTGATGATCTCCATGGCCGCCTCGTTGGCGCCGCCGTGCTTGGGCCCCCGCAGGGCGCCGATGGCGCCGGTGATGCAGGAATGGAAGTCGGACAGGGTGCCGGCGATGACCCGGGCGGCGAAGGTGGAGGCGTTGAACTCGTGCTCGGCGTAGAGGATGAGGGAGACGTCCAGGGCCCGGCGGGTCAGCTCCTCCGGCCGCCTGCCGTGCAGCAGGCGCAGGAAGTGGCCGGCCACGGTCTCGTCGTCCGTCTCCACGTCGATGCGCCGGCCGCTCTGGCTGAAGTGCCACCAGTACAGGAGCATGGAGCCGAAGCTGGCCACCAGGCGGTCGGCGATGTCCCGGGCGCCATCGATGGGGTGGCCTTCCTCCTCCGGCAGCAGGGTGCCCAGCATGGAACAGCCCGTACGCATCACGTCCATGGGGTGGGTGTGGGCAGGAATCTGCTCCAGCACCGCCTTCAGGGCCGGGGGCAGGCCCCGCAGGCCGCGCAGCTTGTGCCTGTAGTCCGTGAGCTGGCTCCGGGTGGGCAGCTCGCCGTGGACCAGCAGGTAGGCCACTTCCTCGAAGGTGGACTTCTCCGCCAGCTCCAGGATGTCGTAGCCCCGGTAGTGGAGGTCGTTGCCGGTGTGGCCCACGGTGCAGACGGCGGTGGTGCCCGCCTGCACCCCGGACAGGGCCACGGATTTCTTCTTCGGTTTTTCCAGGATGGTCTCGCGCATGTTCATGTCGTCTCCTCGTGAAGTCTCCAGAGCTACTCGTTCCCGCCGGCGTCCCCCTTGGCGAAAAGTTCGTCCAGCTTCCGCTCGTAGGCGTGGTAGTCCAGGTGCTCGTACAGCGCCGCCCGGGTCTGCATGGTGTCCAGCACGTGCCGCTGGGTGCCGTCCCGGCGGATGGCCTCGTACACGTTGAGGGCTGCCTGGTTCATGGCCCGGAAGGCGGACAGGGGGTAGAGCACCAGGCCCACGCCCGCGTCCCGCAGCTCCCCCACGGTGTACAGGGGCGTGGCGCCGAACTCGGTGATGTTGGCCAGCACCGGCACCCGCACGGCCTCGGCGAACTGCCTGTACATGGCCAGCTCGGTCATGGCCTCGGGGAAGATCATGTCCGCCCCCGCTTCCACGCAGGCCCGGGCCCGGTCCATGGCGGCCTCCAGGCCCTCCACCGCCAGGGCGTCGGTGCGGGCCATGATGATGAAATCCGGGTCGGTGCGGGCGTCCACCGCGGCCTTGACGCGGTCCACCATCTCCGCCTGGCTGACGATGGCCTTGCCCGGCCGGTGGCCGCAGCGCTTGGCCAGCACCTGGTCCTCGATGTGCATGGCTCCGGCCCCGAACTTGATCAGGGACTTCACCGTGCGGGCGATGTTGAAGGCGCCGCCGAAGCCCGTGTCCACGTCCACCAGCACGGGCAGGTCCGTGGCGTCGGTGATGCGGCGCACGTCGGTGAGCACGTCGTCCAGGGTGGTCAGCCCCAGGTCCGGCAGGCCCAGGGAGCCGGCCGCCACGCCGCCGCCGGAGATGTACAGGGCCTTGTAGCCCACGTGCTCCGCCAGCCTGGCGTGGTAGGCGTTGATGGCGCCCACCACCTGCAAGGGTGTTTCGGCGGCGACGGCGGCGCGGAAGCGGGCGCCGGCAGATGGGATGCTCATGGATGGATGTCCTTGTTCAGTCCTGGAAAAACGCCTGTTCGGCCTCGGCGGGCAGCTTGATGCCCGTCA